>NZ_JBIUAT010000018.1:0-59650 GCF_044547685.1 Acinetobacter sp. NPDC052428 | reverse complement strand
ATTGTACGAGGCATAGCGAGAAGTAAATTTAGTTTGGCGATTAAATTTTACTTTCTCGCTATTTTTTTGAACAGTAAATGTCAACAGACCCTAATATTATCTATGTTCCGAAGATATCCGGTAGCACTAGTCTTTTTTAGCCATTTCCCAACAAATTTTGGGATGAAATGACTCTCTTGTAATTCTTTTGCCTCGTGGCAAAGCGAACATCTATTCTTCATTTTTAGTATATGTATTTTTTGAGAATTTGAACAATATCCACTAATTTTTATTATTAATCAATTAATCCCTCCCAACCTTCCTTTAGAAAAGGGAGGAGTTGTCACGTAATCCATTTGATACGCGAAAGTCCCTCTTTCTTAAAGAGGGATTTAGGGAGATTAAAAATCTAAAAACAAAAAAATCCCCTCAATCGAGGGGTTTTTTTATATCGAAACTAGAGAATTCTTAAACCACAGAATCATCCAAATTCGGCGCTAACCAACGTTTCGCTTCATCCAAGGTCCAGCCTTTACGCTTCGCATAATCTTCCAACTGGTCGCCAGAGATTTTACCCACGTTAAAATATTCAGTTTCAGGGTTTGCATAATAGAAACCACTGACTGATGAAGGTGGCCACATCGCAAAACTTGTTGTTAAGTACGTACCAATCTTGTCGGTTGTACCTAACCAGTCAAACAATGGCGCTTTTTCAGAATGCTCCGGACAAGCAGGGTAGCCCGGTGCAGGACGAATGCCGACATATTTCTCTTTGATCAAATCATCATTTGAAAGCTGTTCGTCTGCTTGGTAGCCCCAGAACTCTTTACGAATACGCTCATGTAAGTGCTCTGCAAATGCTTCTGCAAAACGGTCACCCAAGGCTTGAACCATAATCGCGTTATAGTCATCACCTTTGGCTTTGTATTCTTGCGAAAGTTCTTCGGCACCGAAGATCGACACGGTAAAGCCGCCCAAGTAATCCTGAGCGACATCTTTCGGTGCAACAAAGTCTGCCAGAGAGTAGTTCGCTTTACCCGTCACTTTGTCAGACTGCTGACGTAAGTGTTCGAAGCTGTGAGTTACATTGCCTGTTTCATCCACAACCGCAACTGTATCTGCGGCTACACGGTTTGCAGGATAAATGCTGAACGTCGCACGCGCATCGAAACGTTTATTCTCGATGATGTCTTTCAGCATTGCTTGCGCTTGTTCATACAAATCACGCGCTGCTTCACCCACCACTTCATCTTCAAGGATTTTCGGGAATTTACCCGCCAGGCTCCATGAAATAAAGAACGGCGTCCAGTCAAAATATTCCACCAGAGTTTCAAGCGGATAATTTGTGAAAGTTTCAGATCCGATGAAGTTTGGTTTAACCGGTGCATTCTTATCGAAGTCGATCTTAAAGCCGTTTTCAACTGACTCAGCATAAGACAATTTCGCCGCTTTCGGTTGCTTGTTGGCAAGACGGGTACGAATTTTTTCATAATCCGCTGCATAGTCAGCCAAAAGTTTTGGTTTCATCTCAGGAGAGAGCAACTGCGTTGCTACACCTACGGCACGCGAAGCATCCGCAGTATAAAGCACGCCATCATTATGATATTGCGGTGAGATTTTCACTGCGGTATGCGCTTTAGAAGTCGTCGCACCACCAATCATTAATGGAATGTTAAAGCCTTTACGTTGCATTTCTTTGGCAACAAACACCATTTCATCCAGAGACGGCGTGATCAAACCAGACAAACCGATGATATCGACTTTTTCATCAATCGCAGTTTGCAGAATCTTCTCGCATGGCACCATCACGCCCAGATCCACGATGTCATAACCATTACAGCCTAATACTACACCAACGATGTTCTTACCTATGTCGTGTACGTCACCTTTCACCGTAGCCAGCAGGATTTTACCTTTAGCTTCAGCTTGGGTTTTCTCGGCCTCAATGAACGGGTTCAACCACGCTACAGCCTGTTTCATCACGCGTGCTGATTTGACTACTTGTGGCAAGAACATTTTACCGGCACCAAACAGGTCGCCAACCACGTTCATACCTGCCATCAATGGGCCCTCGATCACATCCAGTGGACGTGTAGAGTTTAAACGCGCTTCTTCGGTATCCTGGTCGATATAGGTCGTGATGCCTTTTACCAATGCATATTCAAGACGTTTTTCAACAGACTCATTACGCCATTCAAGGTTTTCTTCGGCTTTTTGCGTACCACTTTGACCACGGTATTTTTCAGCAACAGCAAGCAGTTTTTCGGTTGCTTCCTGACCACTTTCACCCTGGTTCTGGTTTAAAACAACATCTTCAACGGCTTCTTTTAGCTCTTTATCGATATCATCGTAAATTGCCATCTGACCGGCATTCACAATACCCATGGTCATGCCTTGCTGAATGGCATGGTACAGGAACACCGAGTGAATCGCTTCACGCACCGGTTCGTTACCACGGAACGAGAACGATACGTTCGATACACCACCAGAAATCATCGCATTTGGCAGGTTCTGTTTAATCCAGCCAGTTGCTTCAATAAAGTCCACACCATAGTTGTTGTGTTCTTCAATACCGGTCGCAATCGCAAAGACGTTCGGGTCAAAGATAATATCTTCAGACGGGAAGCCCACTTCATTCACAAGAACATCATATGAACGTTTGCAGATTTCTTTTTTGCGCGCAGCTGTATCGGCCTGACCATCTTCATCAAATGCCATCACGATGACCGCAGCACCATATTGACGGCAGAGGCGGGCACGTTCGACAAACTCGTCATGACCTTCTTTCAGGGAAATCGAGTTCACCACGGCTTTACCTTGCACACATTTCAGGCCCGCTTCGATAATCTCCCATTTAGAAGAATCCAGCATGATTGGAACACGTGAAATATCCGGCTCAGAAGCAATCAGATTCAGGAAGTGCACCATCGCACCTTGTGAATCGAGCATGCCTTCATCCATGTTGATGTCGATGATCTGTGCACCGGCTTCAACCTGTTGACGGGCAACATCAAGCGCTTCGGCGAAGTTTTCTTCACGAATCAGACGCAGGAATTTTTTCGAACCGGTGACGTTGGTACGTTCACCAACGTTCACGAACAGTGAATCTTTGGTGATGTTAAATGGCTCTAAACCGCTTAAACGACACGCCGGTTCAATTTCAGGAATTGGACGTGGCGCAATGCCTGCAACAGCATTTGCAATCGCGCGGATATGATCCGGCGTAGTACCACAGCAACCACCGGTAATATTAATTAAGCCACTTTCAGCAAATTCTTTAATAAAGGCTGCAGTTTCTTCCGGCGTTTCATCATATCCGCCGAAGGCATTTGGCAAGCCTGCGTTAGGATGCGCTGAAACAAAGGTATCTGCAACGTCAGACACAGTTTTCACGTGTGGACGCATCGCATCTGCACCCAGCGCACAGTTAAAGCCGATAGATAATGGCTCTGCATGGCGCATCGAGTTCCAGAAGGCTTCAGCGGTTTGACCAGTCAATGTACGACCTGATGCATCAGTAATCGTACCTGAAATCATGATTGGCAGTTCATAGCCCAATTCTTTAAAGACTTCTTTCACTGCAAAGATGGCAGCTTTGGCATTCAAGGTATCGAACACAGTTTCGATTAGGATGATGTCTGCACCACCTTCGATCAATGCTTTGGTTGATTCGATATAGTCAACTTTGAGCGCATCAAAAGTGATGTTACGGAACGCCGGATCATTTACGTTTGGAGAAATAGAAGTGGTACGCGATGTCGGACCAATCACACCTGCCACAAAGCGTGGTTTTTCAGGCGTTGAATATTTGGCACAGGCTTCTTTGGCCAGACGCGCTGCTTCACGGTTAATCTCGGGAACCAGATCTTCCATGTGGTAATCCGACATTGAAACGCGGGTACCGTTAAAGGTGTTGGTTTCAATAATGTCGGCGCCAGCTTCCAAGTAAGCTTCATGAATGCTTTGAATGATGTGTGGCTGAGTCAGCACCAGCAAATCATTATTACCTTTGAGATCATAGGCCCAGTCAGCAAAACGCTCACCACGATAATCGGCTTCTTCCAGTTTATGGCGCTGGATCATGGTACCCATCGCACCATCGATAATTAAAATTCTTTTGGCAAGAAGTTCTTTTAAAGTGGTAAGTGTAGACATTCAAACTTTCTCAGCAGAAATCAAAAAAAACGACGCTAATCTTAGCAGATTAGTTGGCTGATTTCTGCTGAGATTGCTCAGAATGATGGATAAGCATGATATGAAAATTTGATAAGTCATCTAGAAAAACAACAAGTTTTAACATCCGGATCAGAAAATATTGCAATCTCTAATCTGATTCGATGTCTTTGAGACAGTAAACAAAATCAAAAAATTAAGCTGATGCTTTCATTCATGAAATTGTCATATTGATGGCTTATGCTGTGCAAATGAAACTTTTGCTCAGCTTGATGACAGGCAGGGCGCAAATCGTTTTGGTAGCAAAATATGTTGAGTTTTTAAGCTTGAAGAAGCTGGAATCTTATCTTAAGTAAATGATTTATAAAATCAAAATCTAGTGTTTTAGTCGGAATTACACAGGACGAATAGCAGCAAGAAAATCCAAATAATTGCTTCATATGACAGCAGTTTGTCATATAATTGTCACAATTTAACTGAACAATATGGGGATTCTTGAATCCTCTATTCCTGCTTGCATGAATCCTAATCAAACTCCCGTAGATTCAGCACACGGGTCGGCTTCCCAAAAGTCGACCAATGTTCATGTGCCAACACCGAAATTTTTTATGCCGGTGTTCCTGACTCTTATTATCACTACGCTGATTTATATCGGCTTCCAGTTGTCTGCAGATTTAGCGCATGTACCGGCCTTAGGCTTGTATTCAGTTATTTTGTTAGCGACGGCACTTTTTATTGCGTTGAGCTTTGAGTTCGTCAATGGCTTCCACGATACCGCCAATGCAGTTGCCACGGTCATTTATACCAACGCACTTTCTGCTCCCGTCGCAGTGATGTGGGCCGGCTTCTGTAACTTCCTTGGAGTTATGGTGGCCAGTGGTGCGGTCGCTTACGGCATTATTGCGTTATTGCCGGTCGAGCTGATCATGAATGTCGGCTCCGGAGCAGGCTTTGCCATGGTCTTTGCCATGCTGATCGCAGCAATTCTCTGGAATCTGGGAACCTGGTTTCTCGGTATTCCGGCATCCAGTTCACATACCCTGATCGGTTCGATTCTGGGTGTGGGCATCATGAACTATATTCTGAATGCCGGTACTGGCGCTTCAGGTATAGACATGGAGCAAGTCATGAAAGTCGGTAAGGCGCTATTATTCTCGCCTTTAATCGGTTTTGCATTTGCTGCAATTGTGTTCCTGCTGGTGAAAAAAATCTTCAAGCGTCAACTGGAATTGTTCCAGCCACCTGAAGGTAACAAGCCACCGCCACCATTGATTCGTGCCATGCTGATCTTTACCTGTACTGGGGTGAGTTTTGCCCATGGTTCAAATGACGGTCAAAAAGGTATGGGCCTGATCATGCTGATTCTGATCGGCTGTGTACCGTTGGCGTACTCGCTGAACAAGAATCTGGATGCACAACATATTCAATCTTTTGGTCAGTTATCTGCACAAACAGCGGATGTGATCTATCCAAATCATCAGGATATTCCGGATGAACAAGCTCGTGATGTGATCACCAAGTACATTCAGACCAAGGAAATTACCCCTGAAGTCGTGCCTGCATTGGCAAGCTTGACGGATCATCTGGGTGAGAAAGTCGGTAGCTATACCAGCATTAAGGATGTTCCTGAAGCTCAAGTGTCTGAATTCCGCAACGACATGTACCTGAGCACCACAGCATTTAAACGTCTGGATAAAGCCGAAGCTTTACCAACAATGAGTGCTGCACAAGAAAAAACAGTAGATGAATACCGCGATAATCTGGATTCATTCCTGCAATACATCCCGACTTGGGTAAAAGTAGCGACAGCCTTGGCGCTTGGTTTGGGTACGATGGTTGGCTGGAAGCGTATTGTCGTGACTGTCGGTGAGCGTATTGGTAAACAGCATATGACTTATGGTCAGGGTATGTCTGCCGAACTTGTTGCAATGTCGACTATTGCAGCAGCAGATGGTTTCGGTATGCCGGTATCAACCACCCATGTATTGAACTCTGCAGTAGCAGGTACCATGGTGGCAAACAAGTCAGGTTTGAACTTCCAGATGGTGAAAACCATTCTGTCTGCCTGGGTATTTACCTTGCCAGCAACGATCTGCCTGTCAGGCGGTTTGTATTGGATATTACTGAAAGTTTTCTAAGAATAATTGATGTAAAAAAACGCTGCTGAGGCAGCGTTTTTTTATGGGTGGAAGAAAAATTAAGGATGTAAAAGAGGAATCTAAATTACGATTAAGGCGACAGGGATGTCGCCGTTAGGCTATGATATAGGGATATATCATCAGCCTAACAAAAGATTTTTGTTACTTTTGATCTTTCAAAAGTAAAGAAGAAAAGAACGTAGAGAATACTTAAAGTCCATTCATAATAATTTAAATGATTGAAAGCTTGCTCGGGAGAGGGAACTTTCAATTACTTCTTAAACTTACCCAACAATCCCTTCGGCAACTTCTCCGTTGCAAAACCATACAGCGCAGCAAAAGGCAGTGCGGTACGCGCCAGATAAGCCACTCGCCACAAACCACCATGATTCGCACCATGCATCATTAACTCAAGCGGATGGTTAAGTTTTACTTCAGGATTGGCCACTGATTCTGGATTACGCAGATCATGAATCCATAGTGCCGCCATAATCGCATTGGTGGTTTCAGGCGCGAAAGCTTCAACATCAAACAGGCTGGCGCCATTGAACGCGGCTTTAAGCAGCGGATTCTTGGTCACAGAATAGGTGGTCGTCGAAGGGGCAATATTGATACTGACCCGCTGCCCTTGAGCGCGAGCCAAGGTGGCACGCCATTGCTGGATACGTTTTGCCAGCGCATAGTTCGGGCCTTGTTCAACCACCAGGCAGTCACAGATACCATAAGCCTGATCACCAGACTGAATCAGTTCATGCGCATTTTTCTGGAAAAAGTGTTTGCGGCTTAAAGTGGAAACACCTTTGGAGATGATTGCTTGTGTCTTGGAGCGTTCAGTATATTTTACTTTTGACGCTTCAATCACCTCACTTGGAACGGCATAAACATCGGTCGGTGTACACATGTACATCAGGCTGGTATTGGCTTTTTGCTGGCTGACATGCTGCATGATGGTATCCATCGCCATGGAAACACGGACATGCTTTTCACCATCAAGATAAGCAATTGCAGCCAGATCCAGATCCTGTTCGAACTGTAATAACCATTTAGCAATTTCAGGAATCTGGGTCAGCAAATTCGCGCCCAGTTTTTCTTTTAAAATATCAAGTGAAGTATCAGCAGACAGGTCTTCAGTACAAGGTGCATAAAGCGTGGCATTGCCTTGGCGAATGGTATCGACAATCTTGTCCCATACCCGGGTATTCGGCAGATCAATCGCTACAATATTGGCTTTCCATTTCGCCAGCCAGGTCAAAGGGCCTGCTTCAGATGCTGCACCAAACAGCACCGTGGTCCGGTCGGAAAGATCAAACCATTCAGGATGCACCACACATTCACGCAAGGCATTGGCATGACTGGTTTCTACAATGCCTTGGCTTTCCCAGCGCTCAATCTGCTCCAATAAGGCGTTACCTTGCAGTTTTTGACCGTGGTAGGGCACATACCATTCTGGTGTCGATTTGCTATTACCTGTCAGCTTGACGGTATGCAACTGACCTGCGGGCAGAGTTAAAGCATCTTGCAATACATACTTTTGACCATCACGGTAAAATTCAAAAGTCTGATGAGCCTTTGCCAATCCATCTTCGGCAATTTTCAAGCTGGCTTCAGGAGAACCCAATCCCTGTTCGACCAGTTGCTTAAAATGCACGGTATACTGTTTGCGCCAGTTTTTTTCTGATTGTGCCTGTTGAGAACTGCGTGAATCGACATTCGCTAAGGCGGCTGCGATGATCGCGCGTCCTGCTTTGGAGCTACTCGGTTTTTGTTGCGGAGACTGAAGAGGAAATTGAAGACCGTCTGGTGTAATGGACATGCAAAATATCTCGTAATTGACAGTAATTAATATACAGATGTATACATTATCGCTGCAAAATTCACTCCAAGATTGGCATTAAGTGACATCATCACTTTCTAATATATTACGAGATGTTTCAAACAAATAAGAGAGCAGTAGCTCTCTTATCCATTTTTCAGCAGAAATATGAGGCTTAATTTATATATAGTTCATTCCCTTAGCATTAAATCATCCTGATTAAAACGGAACCTGCATCAGTTTATTCAGGAAATGCGGAATCAGGCGTGGCTCCAGAATAATCGTCATGACCACCCCGTAAGCCGCTCCCCATAAATGCGCGCTGTGATTAATGTTGCTATTGCCTTTTTTGCCTGACCAGATGCTATAAGCTACATACAGCACAGCAAAAATAATGGCAGGAACCGGAATGAAGAACACAAAGATCAACTTCCAAGGTTCAAACAGAATATAGGCAAAAAGTACAGCCGAGACTGCACCGGAAGCGCCGAGACTGGCCCAGCGCGCATCATTTTTATGCTTCAGGTAACTTGGCAGAATCGCTGCGATCAGACCACCGAGGTAAAACAGGATAAAACCCAGGTCATACAGATATTGACGATAAAAGCTTTCAATCACGCTGCCGAAGAAGAACAGGGTAATCATGTTAAACAAGAGATGAGCTCCATCCGCATGGATAAAGCCATGCGTAATAAAGCGGTCATATTGTCCACGTTGCAGTGCCGGTGGCCAGAAAATCAGGCGATTCATCACCGTCTCTTTGGAGAAAGCAATAAATGACACAATACAGGTGATCAGAATAATGGTCACGGTATGATTAAAAGGTAAATCAAGCATATAAATGATTCTAAGGGTGCCTATTTGCCAATTATCATGCCATTAAAATTAAGCTAAAGTTGTACTTTTATAATAAATCCGACAATTTTAGTTGATTTTTAAAAATTACCCCGCATCTTCAGTTAAAATGGCCGCTTGAGCTTGAGGAAATTATTGTTATGTCGACTGAGAACAGCAGCACTCCAGTTGTTGGTGAAATTCCCAACTTATTGATTACACCAACAGCACAAGAGTATTTAAAGGATCTACTGGATAAACAGAACACCCCGGGTATTGGTGTGCGTGTTTTTGTAGAGCATCCGGGTACTCCTCGCGCTGAATGTTGCATGGCCTATAGTGCACCTGATGAAGTTGTACCGACAGATTATAAGCAGGAATATCCTGATTTCCCTGCTTTTATCGACTCGCCATCTATTCCGTATTTACTCGATGCCGTGATTGACTACAACAAAGACCGTTTTGGTGGTCAGTTGACATTCCGTGCACCGAATTCCAAAGTACCACGTGTAGGTCCAGATGCATCGGTAGAAGAGCGTATTACCTATGTCTTGCAGTCTGAAATTAACCCGGGTCTGGCAGGCCATGGCGGTAACTGTGCACTGGTTGAAGTCAAAGAAGACCCTGAAAAAGGTTTAACTGCTGTACTTAAATTTGGTGGTGGTTGCCAAGGCTGTTCAGCGATTGATATCACTTTGAAACAAGGTGTTGAAACCACATTAAAACAACATGTACCAGAGTTAATGCATGTCGTTGATGAAACGGATCATAGTCAGTCTGAAGGTGCGTATATGAAATAAGCTGTTCCATATAACAGTTTATTTATCGCATTTTAAAAAACCTCGACAGTTCGAGGTTTTTTTATATCTGGCTTAAAATATAGTGAATATTAATGATAATAATTATCAATAGCAATTGTATTTAAGTGGAAAGCTGTTACACTTCGCAACCGAATAAACATGATCTCTTCATAAATATTGGGGCGCACAAGGTATGAATAAGCCATTCTTAAAAAAGACTTTAGCATTTGCTGTATTCACAGCAATGACTGTTTCAGTGCAAGCGCAAGACCAAGTTACTGAAGAAAAAAAAGGCGTAGTGCAGTCTGAGACGACCAAGTTACAAACGATTGTGGTGACTGCGAGTGGGCAGGCAGTGGATGTTAAATCTGCGCCAGCTTCAATTAGTGTCATTACTGCCGAAGAAATTCAAAAACAACCTGTTTCAAGCCTGGCAGATATTTTAAAACGTGTACCTGGTGTAACAGGGGGGCTGAGTTCAAATGGTACTGGCTCAAAAATTCAATTACGTGGCATGCCTGAAAATTACACACTTATCTTAATTGATGGAAAACGTGTAGGTTCATCCAGAGATACCAACTATCGTGCAAACTTGGGTCATCAAGATCTAAACTGGGTTAGACCAGAAATGATTGAACGCATTGAGGTCGTACGTGGGCCAATGTCTTCTTTATATGGTTCTGATGCGATGGGTGGAGTGATCAATATCATTACCAAAAAAATCCCTTCAGAATGGGGAGGGTCTTTTACCTTAAACCATATCGTGCCGACTACATCTTCTGATTTGGGCCGAACGATCCAATCAGGACTCGTCGGATATGGCCCTTTAACCGATACGCTCGGCATGCGTGCCACAGTCGGGATCACTGAACAGGAAGCGGATCAAGGCTATCAAATTTCTGATCGTAATATTCCTGGAATGGCGGGAAGTAAGGCAACAGGACAATCGGGTAGCCGTGATCAAAATGCGAATTTAAAATTTGATTATACGCCGAATGATATTCATAGCCTGTCTTTAGAACTGGGCTATGGGTTGCAGCAAGACAACCCGTCTACCACATCACAGGTGGTGGATGGCCAAGAACAGGCCGTATTATCCTGGGGTCCGTCAGAGTTAGAACATCGTTCAATTTCTTTGTCACATGATGCCAAGTGGGCTTTTGGTGATTCAAAAATTACTGCTTACTATAATGATTATGATCAAAGTCAGATAACAGAGACGGGGCCGACCACACAAAAATCCAAGGAAAGCATTGTAGAGGGTAATCTCAATATTCCGTTTCAGTTAGGTGTTGAGCATATCGCTACAGTGGGAGGCCAATGGAAATCAGAAGAGTTGATCAATACACGTAATATTGGGCTTTCTATTCCAAGTTATGACGGAAATGAATATGGTTCAGAGCTAGAAGGAGATACTTGGGCGCTGTTTATTGAAGATAAAATTATTTTTAATGATCAAGTGCATTTAACACTGGGGAACCGTTTCGATCATCACGATAAATTTGGCACACATAATAGTCCCCGTGCTTATCTGGTGCTGCAGCCAAATGAAGTATTGACCGTCAAAGGCGGTGTTGCTCAGGGCTTTAGAGCACCTTCATTAAAAGAGAATACTGCAGGTGCCGCGACTCGTTCAGGGGGGAATGGATGTACATCACTTAAGCCTTTGGGCTATGTATCGGGCGGATGTTATATGGCTGGTAATGCAGACTTGCAGCCTGAAGAAAGTACTAATTATGAAATTGGATTTAATTTTGCTCAAAATGACTTTGATCTCGGTTTAACCTATTTCCACACAGATTTTAAAAATAAAATCGAATATCGTGCTTTAGGAGAAATTAATGGTGTGTGGTGGACACAATATCAAAATGCTGAAAAAGCGCGTGTACGAGGCTTGGAAGCAAGTGTGGTCTTACCACTTTTAGATAGTTTGAGCTGGGAAACTAATGCAACTTATTATTTTGAGTCAAAAAATTTAGTAACAGGCAAAAATCTCTCAACGATTCCAGAGTTGTCAGTTTATAGTGCACTCAACTGGACACCCACTGATCCATTGTCCTTGGAACTTGCAGCGCAATATACTGGTGAGCAATATACGGCAAGTGCTGAAGATACAGTGGTGATGCAAAAGCCACATACCGTATTTAATCTGTCTGCAAATTATGAGGTGAATGACCAAGTCACTGTTCGGGCCGGGTTAAATAATTTATTTGATAAAAAACTGTCAAATGCTTCAAATGATTATTATCTGGATCGTCAGCAAGTATTTGCCGGATTAACCTATAATTTCTAATCTAAGCAGACAAAAAAAGCCGCTTTATAGCGGCTTTTTTATTTAAATCTTAAGAATTTTCAAAGTATCTTCATGATAATAAAATTGTTCCAGATATTTGCGTGCACGCTCACGTAAATGGCCTTGAGAAACCATCTGCTGGATTACCGGACTGAGCAGTTGCTGCAATTCATTCTGAATTAGCGCTTCATCAATATTCAGATCACGTAATAACTGATCAAAAGTATGTTCCTGATTGCGGACATACCAGGTATGAATTCCGTCATGCACTTGCTGCTGCAGATAGTCCGTCTGGCGTATGTGATCCCAGATGTCATGACCTAAGCCGACCGTCTGATTCAGGTCCTGCAGCTCAATATAATTCTTCAAGACCGATACTGGCATGTCCTTGATTTTATGCCAGAGATTGGCCTGAAAATGATAGAGTTTCTCGTCGTCAAAATGCTGGTTCAGTACATGCTCACTCATCTGGCTGAGCTTCAGAATGTTCTTTTGCAGATAACGTGCAATGGTGCTATCGAGGTTGGTATCGGTGACATTTTCCAGAACGGATTTGCCCATTTTCATAAAGCGGGAAACCCCGGGCACGCTTTTGGCAATCATGGAGTTATCCATATAATCCTGAATGGAATGCTGGATCAATTGGGTAATCATGGCTGAAAATGCCGGATTATTCACGACGGTTTTAATCAGACGCTGACGATGGCCACTTTTGCTGGCCACATACTGGGCGATTTTATCGACGGTCAGGACTGGAATCAGATCGGCAATCGTGGTGGTATCATTGGCCGGATGCACCAATGCAAAACGGATATGCTCGGCAATCTGTTCAATCAGAAAGCTGCTGGCTACAGTACCCAGAATCTGTTTTTGTAAAAGCTGATTGATCAGTTCACAGCTCCACAGCTCTTTTAGCGTCTGTTTACGCAGCCACAAATAAAATGCATGAAACTCGCTTTGAATCGTTTCAGATTGAGAAAATGCCTGATCGAGAAAATCAAGTTGAGCATCGATCAACTGCTCAATCATCGGGTGTTTCTGCATAGCATCTCTGAAACTTAATTTAAAGGAATGAGTTTATCAGCAAGCGGGTTTTTTAGGGTCTGCGTCTTGGCCAGAAAAGGCAAATAATGTTGTGCGACCTGTTTTTCTGCTTCAAGAATCGGCATATGCCCGACATTATTTAAAATCACTGGCTTCTCGGCACGTTTCAGCAGGGCATGTAGTTCTTTGACTACTTCGACATTAATGATTCGATCCTGTCTGCCCCATAAAATCAAGGTGGGTGCTTCTACCGTGCGGGTCAGGCGGGCAAAGGTTTCCGGTGTATAAATCCGGTTCAGCATCACCACCTGATCAATCGATTTGCTGGTTTGTTCAGCGCGTGAAATCAGCAGTTTTTCCTGTGCATGTCGTAACTGATAAGGAATCACCGGCGGGTTCTGCATCAGCTGTTTGGAAACATCTTGCAGATCACCGGGCTTGCTGACGATCAGGTCTTTCAAGGCTTGAGGATCTTTGGTATAGGGCGTATTGCCCATTTTATACAGGCCAGCACTATTAATTAAAAACAGGCTTTGTGTATCGAAAGGGTATTGCGAGGCATAAACCGTGGCAATCGAGCCGCCTAAGGAATGTCCGGCAATATGTAAATTCTCGTCCACATTTAAGGTTTCAATAAATAGACGTAGCTGGGAAGTCACATTGGGTACAGAAACATCAAAATTGTCCGGAACTTTGGTGTCGCCGTTGCTCGGCAAATCTGGAATAATGACATGATAATAGGGCGTCAGAAACTGGGCAACCCGGTTCCAGTTGTCGCGCGTGCCGGCCAGACCATGAATCAGTAGAATGGATGGTTTGTTCTTAGCGCCGCCTTCGCTATAGCTCCAGGTGACCTCGCCAATTTTGAGGGTCTTGGATTTGAGACCGGCAAGGCTGCGTTCCTGCAACAGATGCTGCTGCAAGACTTTGGCAGATGTTTCATTTTTCTGGCTAAACAGTATTTGAGCATGTGTCAGGCCCGGTAATGCCATGCTTAAGGCAACCACGGCTGAACAAATCATTTTCGAGCGCAATTTTATTATTTTCTTCATTGGCGATTCCCCAAAACAAACCCAGTGAGCAAATTGCTCAATTAAAATATTTCCATGTTATAAATTTGCAATTTTCATTCAAATAAAAACATTATTCTTCACCCTATTTTAAATCAATCCTTGCGCTTGTCATCCATTAGTTTTTTGTTGAATTACATTAAATGACTGGAAAATGTGATGTATTGCGCATAAATTCCCTGCAGAAATGAAATTAGATAAATGCTAAAAATTTAATCAGCTAAGATTTTTTGCAAGTGACATTCAAAAAAACTGGCAGTAAGATATTCCCACTAAAAACATCGGTGATAGAAAAGAATGCTCACAGCTCAAGAAGCTTTAGAACGTCTTAGACAGGGTAACCAACGTTTTGTCAGTGGCGATACCACGCATCCAAAACAACTTAGCCACCAACAGCGCGCAGAAATGGCAGAGGATCAGAATCCGTTTGCGATTGTTTTGGGATGTTCAGATTCGCGCGTTCCAGCCGAAATGGTTTTTGATCAGGGTCTCGGCGATCTTTTTGTGATTCGTGTTGCAGGTAATATTGTTGCACCTTCACAGGTCGGCAGTGTTGAGTTTGCCGCGGCACGTTATGATTGCGCGATTGTGGTGGTGTTAGGTCACAGTCACTGTGGTGCGATTAAAGCCACTATTGATACCTTGATGTGTCCGGATTGCCCGCCATCGGCAAACCTGATGTCGATTGTGAACCGCGTACGTCCTTCAGTTGAAACCTTAATGCAAACTGAACTGAAAAACGACTTGGCAAAATTATCCAAGCATGCGGTACGTTCCAATGTATTTGCTTCGGTGAATCAGTTGCGTCATGGTTCAGCCGTTCTGGAAAACCTGATTGGACAAGGAAAATTAAAAGTCGTCGGTGCTGAATATTCACTGGAAACTGGTGAAGTGACATTCTTCGATTTCTAATCACGATTCATCTAAATACATTCTAAAATAAGTTAAAGGCGCTTTATAAAGCGCCTTTAATATATGGATAAGCATTATTTAACAGGATCGTCTGTGCTTTAGCATTTGGATGAATCAGATCCTTTTGCATTAGGGTTTTGTTGCCGGCTACACCTTGCATAAAGAAGGGCAATAACTTCACCTTATATTGCTGACTGACCACTTTATAATTATTTTCAAAAGCTTTGCTATAGGCCTGACCGTAGTTAGGCGGCATTTTCATACCAAATACAATAACCTTGGCTTTGGCTTTCTGGCTCTGCTGAATCAGGCTGGCTAAATTTTTTTGAATCATTTTCGGTGGTTGTCCACGCAAGCCATCATTGCCACCTAACTCAATCACCACAAGGTCTGGACGATGTGTTTGTAGCAATTTTGGTAGTCTGGCCAGCGCTCCGCTGGTGGTTTCGCCACTGACACTTGCATTGACCACTTTATGCTGTTTCGGATACTGTTGCTCTAAACGCTTTTGTAATAAATGTACCCAACCCTGCTGGGGCTGGATACCATAACCTGCACTTAAACTATCACCTAAAATCATAATCGTCTTTGCTGAAACCCCAAGAGGTAACAGGCACAGACTGAGCAAAAAAAAGTAAGGCAATAGCCGAGTTTTCTGATTAAGATCTTTCATATAGGACACGTATGATTCAAAGCAGCAACGATTCGACCATCATGCCACAGGCTATTATTTCTGCCCAGAAATTGACACAAAAGATACAACTTTCACAAAAACAGCTCACCATTTTTGAGGATCTTGATCTGGATATTCAGGCCGGAGAACAAGTGGCAATTACCGGTCGTTCCGGTTCCGGAAAATCCACATTACTGGGTATTCTGGCGACACTGGATCAGGCAAGTTCAGGTCAGCTTATGGTCTGTGGCGAATCAGTGTCTAACTTGAATGAAGAACAACGTGCACTGGTACGTTTAAGAAATATCGGGTTTGTCTTTCAGTCTTTTCAGCTCTTACCGCACCTGACTGCACTTGAAAATGTAATGCTGCCATTACGTTTGCAACCTGGTTTTAAATATGCAGAAGCTGAGCAAAAGGCGTTGGCATTACTACATAAAGTTGGTCTGGATCGACAGACGCAGCAAACCCCAAAAGTATTGTCCGGGGGAGAGCAGCAACGTGTAGCCATCGCTCGTGCACTGGTTAGTGAACCAAAAATCATTTTTGCCGATGAACCCACGGGTAACCTCGACGGCGAAACTGCCAAAGAAATTGAACAACTACTCTTTCAACTGAATCGGGAACTGGGGACGACTTTGGTGCTGGTCACGCATGACCGCAAACTGGCGCAGCAGTGCCAGCGGCATTTTGAATTGCTGAATGGCGAGCTGATTGAACATCCGAGTGGGGGATGAAATGAATCCATTATTTCGCCCCTTACTGACGCAAAGCTTTAAAACGACCGGAATTTATCTGCTGATTATTGCCTTAACGCTGGCAATTAGCGCGACCACTGCACTTAAGTTTAGTAATGAGCAGATCCAAAATGCAGTTGCCTTGCAGGCAGCAGAAATGCTGGCTGGTGATCTGGTGCTTTCAGATAATGAGCCTTTGCCGGAGCAGTGGCGTGATCAGGCCAAGCAGCTGGATTTAAAGCAGTCAGAAGTCACTTTCTTTAGCAGTATGGCCTATACCGATGCACAGTTTGTCATGGTCAATGTCAAAGCCATTGATCAGGCTTTTCCTTTGCGTGGCGAACTTCGGGTGCAACCGGCAAAAAAATCGATTCAGTCTGGTGAAATCTGGCTCAGTCCACGAGCCATGGATCTGCTCAAAGTCAAATTGGGGGATCAGCTCAATATCGCCGATGCGGCGTTTAAAGTCACCGCCAAGATTGAACAGGACTCCAATCAGGAACTTGGATTTTCCGGATTTTCACCAACGGTGATTATCTCCCAGGCAGATGTGGCACGAACCAATGCGATTCAGGTGGGTAGCCGGATTGAATATCGTTTACTCATGGCTGGCCGTCCGGACGACACCCAACAATATGAAGCCCTGTTCAAGCAGCAGGTCAAGTCAGCAAACGGCTCGGCTGAAACGCCAGCGGAAGTACAAGGACAGGAATTTGAGGAGCAAAGCAGTCTCAGGTTACGCAATGCCAGTGAAGGCAATACCCGCTTGATGAAGCCAATCGCCAATCTGGACACTTTCCTGCAACTGGCCAATATTCTGACCATTCTATTATGTGGGATTGCCATTGCTTTAACCGCGCAGCGTTATGTGCAGCAGAATCAGGATCATATTGCCTTGATGCGTTGTATCGGTGCCACCAAGCAGCAGATTCTGTCGGCTTATCTGGCTTTACTCGGGATGGTGCTGTTGATTGCCATGCTAATTGGTACCGTGGTCGGGATCAGTCTGGGTTATGGACTGTTGCAATTGATGTTGCAGCTGATTCCAAATTTGCAGATTGAGTTTTCCGCTATCGCAATGTTGCTTGGGCCATTGCCGGTCGCGATGCTGACCAGTGCTGTAGTGTTACTCGGCTTTGTCATGCCAAGCTTTTTGCAACTGCTGAATACGCCACCGATCCGGGTGATCCGCCAGCAGGAAAAATCAGTGCAATCTATGCTGTGGATGCTGCTGACTGGAACGCTCAGCCTGATTATTTTTAGTGTGATTTTGACTGAAAACTTGCTGCTGACCGCCTGGGTGATTGGCGCGATTATTGTGTTATGTGCAGTGCTGTATCTGACGGTATGGGGGATGTTGAAACTGCTACGTAATATGAAGCTGAATCTGTCAGCCTATGTGCGCACACCATCTCAGACTGCCTTGCAGATTACGGCTTTAGCCTTGGGCTTGAGCCTGATTACAGTCTTGGCAGTCTTGCGTACCGATCTGCTAGATCGTTGGCAGCAACAGTTACCGGAAGGTACGCCGAACCAGTTTGTTTATGGCTTACCGCCTTTTGATATGCCGGATCTCAAAGCCCAACTTGAGCAGAATGGCTGGAAAAGCACACCGCTATATCCAAATGTCCGTGGGCGTCTGGTCGCCAAAAATGATCAGCCTTTTGCCGAGGAACTGGTGAAAAGCAGCAATACCTTAAGACGTGAACTGAATCTGACCCAGTCAAATAGCTATCCACAAGATAATGTGATTGTCAGTGGTGACGCGGTATTAAAACAAGTCGGCACCGTATCGGTCGAAGCCAATACTGCGGAAGAGCTAGGGATCAAGATCGGAGATAAACTCAGTTTCAGTCTGCCAGAAGGGATACTGGAAGCTAAAGTCGTTAATCTAAGAACCGTCGAATGGGAAAGTTTTAGCCCGAATTTCTTCTTTATCTTTGCACCGAATAGCATGGATGCCAATGCAGGCAGTTATCTGGGCAGTTTTTATGTCCCGGAAACAGATAAAGGCAAACTGGTCCCTGTGATCCAGCAATTTTCCAACACGGTCTTTATTGATGTCAGCCTGATTCTGGAAGAGATCAAACGCATTGTGAATGTGCTGGTGCAAATCGTGACGATTCTGGCGGTACTGGTTAGCATTTCCGGTTTTCTGGTGCTGATGGCCTGTCTGAACCTGTTGATGGATGAACGCAAACGTGAAGTGGCTTTGCTACGATCATTCGGTAGTTCCAAGCAGAAACTGAAAACCATGATGAGTCTGGAAATTGGTTTTATTGGGCTGTTTGCCGGAATAGTTTCCTGCCTGTTTGCCGAAGTGATCAGTGCGATTGCCAGTTATAAAATGGATTTAATGATTCAGCCGCATTGGGAAATCTGGATTATCCTGCCGATCTTTATGACCTCTTTATGTGCGCTGATTGGCCGTTATCGCCTGAGTTATCTGTCAGAGATTCCACCCTTACAAAGCTTGCGTGAGATGAATCAATAAGATTCATCTCCGTGATTTTTAAACTGGCTGAGAGTTAAAGTTTTAGTTGCTGTTGCATCATTTCCAGAATCTCTTGCCACAGTGGGCGAATGGGTTCGAGTAAGGCCAAGTTATGTTGATAAAGCAGCACACAAAGGCCGAACCCGACAATCAAGGCAATCAGATTGAACAGGTGGCTACGCTGCATTTTTTGCCCGATGTACCAGAGCAAGGTGAGAAAAGCCCCCATCAGCATGCCGCCAATATGTGCGGCATTGTTGATTCCACTGATCATAAAGCCCAGCGCGAGGTTTAGACCCATCACCATCACCAGGGTTTTTTTATCCAGAATAAAACGTTGCTGTGGCAGCATTGGCAATAAAGCCAGCACCGTGAGTGAAGCACCGAGTCCCATCACGGCACCAGATGCGCCGGCACTGACCGCAGGCAATAAATCGGGATTGGCCACACCGCCTTCGATCAGGCTATAGCTGTCCTGAATGTTCATATAGCCACTGAGCAGGCTGCCCATTAATCCGGCACACACATACAGGCCAATAAAATACATCCGGCCAAACAGCTGTTCGGCAACACTACCAAAAATATACAAGGCCCACATATTCAACATCAGGTGAATCAGGCCAAAATGAAAAAACATGCTGCTAAACAAGCGCATGGGTTCCGCTAAATAGGTTAAAGGTGCATAATCGGCACCCCAGAGAATAGCGTCTCGGGTACTCGGCTGGCTAACATCCATGCCATGCATGGCTTGCCAGCCAAATAATCCAACATTGATCCCGATTAAAATGGCGGTGATCCACCAGAGATGCATTTCAAGTTTGCGATGTTCGACAGGGGGAGAGTATTCAGACATGCTATTTTTTTGCTGTGATTGTATATTTCGAATAAGCTTAACACGAAAAATTAAATTTTCAGGAGTAACGCACTGACATGAAAGCCTTTCTGATCCGCACGATGCTCGTCATCGTCAGTGTGATTCTACTGGTTCAATTGTGGATCTTTGCCAGTATGGCCTGGTGGCGAACCAATCCGGTGAACACCACTATGATGATGCGGATTGATTACTGGACAGAACCTTCCAAAGCGATTCAGCATCAGTGGCGTCCCTATGACGAAATCAGCCTGAATCTGAAACGTGCCATCGTCACTGCGGAAGATGGAAAATTTATTCATCACCATGGTTTTGACTGGGACGGAATTCAAACTGCGCTGAATAAAAACAGAAATCAGGGCCGTGTAGTGGCCGGTGGTTCGACAATCTCCCAGCAATTGGCGAAAAACCTGTTCCTCGTCAACAAGCGTTCCTTTGTGCGTAAAGGTCAGGAAGCAGTCGCGACCTGGATGATGGAACGCATGTGGTCGAAAGAACGAATTCTGGAAGTCTATTTAAACTCGATCGAGTTCGGGGATAATATCTACGGCGTTGAAGCAGCGGCCAAACATTATTTCGGTAAAACCGCACAAAGCCTGACCCGCGATCAAGCCATCTTTCTGGCTGCCATTTTGACCAATCCGAAATATTTCCAGGATCATCGCAATTCCTCTGCATTAAATGCTCGTAAGCGGATGATTCAGCGCTATATGCGTTATGCAGAATTACCTTAATTGATGATTTGAAGAGAAAGCCCAATTATTTGGGCTTTTTTTATGAAATTGTCATCAATTTGAAGCATACTTGGAGGGATAAGCACAATTTTAAATCCGCATAGGTTTGATATGAATACGGCAGCCAGCACAACTTCAGCACAGCCCGAATATACATATAATGATCGTTATATTAATCGCGAACTGTCTATCCTAGACTTCCATTTACGTGTCCTGGAACAGGCTGTCGATCCTTTACATCCATTGCTCGAACGCATGAATTTCCTGTTGATTTTCTCGCGTAATCTGGACGAGTTTTTTGAAATCCGGGTCGCAGGAATGATGGAACAGCTGGATCTGGATAATGAAAGTCGGAGTCCGGATGGCTTGACTCCAAAGCAGGTTTTAGAACAGATTTCTAAAACAGCACATGCCGCCATTGAACGCCAGTACCGTATTTTAAATGAAGAAATTTTGCCAAAACTGCGTGAGGAAGATATTTGCTTCTTGCGCCGTGGTGAGCTGACTCCGGCACAATCTACCTGGATTAAAAAATATTTTCAGGAGCAAGTGGCGCCGGTTCTCACGCCGATCAGTCTGGACCCTGCGCATCCATTCCCGAGACTGGTGAATAAATCACTGAACTTTATTGTCACACTGGAAGGCAAAGATGCCTTTGGTCGGCAGATTGATCTGGCTGTGGTGCCTGCACCGCGTTCATTACCACGCGTGGTACGTTTACCGGATGAACTGACCGATGGCAAAGAGCATCATGTAATGCTATCTGCCATTATTCATGAGCATGTCTCGGACCTGTTTCCTGGCATGACAGCAACCGGCTGTTATCAGTTCCGTGTGACCCGGAATGCCGATTTGGCCTTGAATGAAGATGTCGAAGATCTGGCCAAGGCGCTCAAAGGTGAACTCAGTTCACGCCGTTTTGGTCGTGCGGTACGTCTGGAAGTGACGGAAAATTGTCCGCAGCATATTTATGAATATCTGCTGAATGAATTTGATCTGGACGACGAGCAGCTTTATAAAGTTGCCGGCCCGGTCAATCTGGCACGTTTGCTATCTAACTTTAAACGTCCGCATTTACGTTATGACTCGCATACTCCCATCATTCCTAAAGTGCTGAAAAAATCTGAAAATATTTTTAGTGCGATGCAGAAACAGGATATTTTGCTGCATCATCCCTTTGAATCTTTTGCGCCGGTGATTTCATTATTACGTGAAGCGGCACGCGATCCGCAAGTACTGGCGATCAAGCAGACCTTGTACCGCAGTGGGCCAGATTCTGAAATTGTCCAAGTGCTGGCTGAAGCTGCCCGCAATGGCAAGGAAGTCACGGCAGTGATTGAATTGCGTGCGCGTTTCGATGAAGAATCCAATATTGCGGTGGCCAATGTCCTGCAAGAAGCCGGTGCGGTCGTGGTCTACGGCATTGTCGGTTACAAGACTCACGCCAAGATGATTCTGGTGGTGCGTCGGGAAAATAACAAACTGGTGCGCTATGTTCATCTGGGCACCGGTAATTATCATGCCGGCAATGCGCGAATCTATACCGATTATGGTCTGTTAACGACGGATAAGGATCTGTGTGAAGATGTGCATCGTATTTTTCAGGAATTGACCGGTATGGGGAAAATGGCCAAGCTGAAAAAGCTGCTGCACGCGCCGTTTACCTTACATGCCCAGTTACTGAACTATATCGATAATGAAATTGCCTTTGCCCAGGCAGGTAAGCCGGCGCAGATCATCGTCAAAGTCAATGCCCTGACCGAAATGCAATTGATTAACAAACTCTATGAAGCCTCTCAGGCCGGAGTACAGATTGACCTGATTATTCGGTCGATTTGCAGTTTGCGTCCGGGTTTGCCGGGTCTGTCGGAAAATATCCGGGTGCGTTCAATTGTCGGACGTTTCCTGGAACATACCCGCGTGTATTATTTCAGCAATAATGGAAATTCACGTATTTATTGTTCAAGTGCAGACTGGATGGATCGTAACCTGTTTAATCGGGTCGAGGCCTGTTTCCCGGTCGAAGATGAAGCCTTGAAAAAACGCATCTATCAACAAGGTCTGTTGAATTACCTGAAAGACAACCAGCAATCCTGGTTATTGCAAGGTGATGGTACCTGGCTGCGGGCACAGCCAAAAGAAGGTGAAAAACCACATAATGCACAACGTATTCTGTTAGAGCTGTTTAAATAAGTTTAAGTATTTAAAGAGGCTGAATATTCAGCCTCTTTTTTATTTCGAACATACAATTGAACTGTTTAAGCTGAGTCTGATCAGTTTTCGATAGATGTGTTTGACCTGACTATACATCTGATAATCTTTCATCTGAAGCTGGTTTTGTCGTTCGGTTTGCGATTTATGCTGACTCATTACTTGTAATAACTGTAATTCAGCGAAGTTGAGACAGGCTTTAACGCTGGGCTGGTGCAGGAGATAGTCTGCCAATTCAGTATGAATGTAGGCTCCACCGCGCAAGACAGTTTTTAGACTATCAGCGAACTGGGGTAATGAATCATGATGCTGCATATAGCTATCTGCGCCGGACAGCAAGGCTGAATAGATCAGTGCTGTGGAATGAGTATTGAGTATGGCAATAACGGGCGTATCTAGGCTTTGCTGTTTCAGCGGACGGATCACACTGATCTCTGAAGTTGTTGCTGCATGATAAAGAATCAGATTAGGCAGATGTTCAGTAATCATGGATTGTGCGGACAGCATATTGTCCGCATACAGCAGCATATCTGGCTGATAGCCGAGTTGCTGTAGCACGGTCTGGATTTTTGACAGGTCGAGTCCAGTCGGTGAACGAATCACTAAAACCGGTGCAGGCAAAAGGCTAGCCAATAAAACGCGATCCTGTAGATGCGATAGAGAGCTATACTGTGAATCAGGCAGATGCAAATGCCTATCCCAAAGAATAGTGATTTAGCTGAAATGTAGAGATTCTAAGTTTCTAGGCGGACTGGATGCATTCAATTCAAGATATAAAAAAGGAGCAACATGTGCTCCTTTTTATTATCTATAGATCAGGCAGCATCGTGCTGAGTGATTTTCTGGAAAATCTGTAATAGCACATCAAACTCGCTTTGCAGCGGTGTGCTTTTACGGGTTACCAATGCCAGGGTACGACTTGGGGCTGAATCGATCGCTTTTACCTGAATCTCAGAATTGCCTTTAATCATATTGGTATGGATCGCAATTTCAGGCAGCAGGGTAAAGCCCAGATTTGCAGACACCATTTCGATTAAAGTCGGCAGTGAGCTGGCTTTTAAACGGTGATCATTTTTACGCTCACCAATCGGGCAGGCACTCAAGGCATGATCACGCAGGCAATGACCTTCTTCAAGTAACATCAGGCGAGACAGATCCAGATCTTCTAAAGAGTTTGCTTGTGCAGCATGCTGATCAGATTTTTGGTAAACCAGATACAGATTCTCTTTGGCAATTTCAGCAACTTTCAGACCACGGGTGTCGAAAGGCAATGCCAAAGCCACCATATCCAGGTTGCCATGTTCCAGCTTTTCTACAATCTTTTCACTTTGCGCTTCATGCAGATGCAACTGGATTTTTGGTAATTGCTTATGCACTTCATCCAGCAGCTGGGACAATAGGAAAGGTGCAATTGTTGGAATGACGCCGAGATGTAGATCACCGGTTAAAGGTTCACTCATCTCACGACTTAAACGCATTAGGTCCTGAGCATCGGCCAGTAGAACACGTGCGCGTGCAACCACTTGTTCACCAAGAGGCGTTAAACGAACATTCTGGCGGTCGCGTTCAACAAGTACGCCACCGAGTAAACGCTCCAGCTCCATGATGCCGCCAGACAAGGTTGACTGGGTGACAAAGGAGCGGCGAGCAGCTTCTGTAAAGTGTAGCGTCTCTGACAGTGTTACGAGGTATGACAGCTGTCTTAGGGATGGTAATGCAGCCATAGTGTCCTAATGTTTATGATTTAAAATGATCAGCAAATAATTCGCTAAGATATGGAATAAAATGCGGTGGGATATCATGCCCCATTCCATCAATTAATTCAAATTTAGCCCCTGAAATTGCTTTCGCAACGGCCTTGCCATGGCTAGGAGGCAGCAATCGATCTCGAGAACCATGGACCACCAGGGTTTCTTGTTTGATTTGCTTGTCCAGTTGCAGCAATGAGCCTGTACATAATATTGCTAAAAACTGTTGAAGTACACCAGCAGGATAGTAACTTCGCTTATATAATTTACGGGCGGTCTGCACCGCTTCCAGATGATTGACATAACCTGGTGAGCCGATGATCTTAAACAGTTTCAAACTATGATCAACAATGCCATCTTCATCTGTTGAAGCCGGTTTGTCAATCAAACTAAAGAGTTGCTTGGGAAAGGGTGGTGGTAACATCGGCTGGTTATTGCTGGTAAACAGTAAGCCCAGTTTTTTGACTTTGTCCGGATAACGCGCGGCCAGAATCTGGGCAATCATACCGCCCATCGAAGCACCCAGCACATAGACCTGTTCCAGCTGCATTTTTTCAATCAGCAGACTGACATCTTCGGCCATATCATATAGATCATAAGGTGCACCCTGATTACCCAGACCCAGCACAAAACGGCTCATCATTTTCAGGGTATTCAGGCGTGGACCTTTGTGATGGACTTTTGAAGACAGACCAATATCACGATTATCAAAACGGATGATGTGATAGCCATTGTCTATCAGTGACTTGCAGAAAAAGTCAGGCCAGTACAGCATTTGCCCACCCAGACCCATAATCAGCAAAATGGTGGGATGTTCCGGATTTCCGCCAACCTCGACATGTAGCTGGATCCCATTGCCAAGATCGACCTTGGTTTCATGCATGAACGAGGTATAGGGGGAAAGATTAAACTGTGCTGCGCTGTACATGGTCGCTGTCCTAATTAAAGGATATTTCGTTTAAAAAATATCCTTGCTATTAAACATCTAAACCGCAGCAGGAATCAAGTCAGGAACCTGCTTGGTCAAGGTCAGACGCTGTTTGCCTGCAGTAGCCCCTAAAAGCACAAAACCGCGTAAGGTGCCGTTAGCATCGAACGCTTTAGCCAGCATGCCATCCTCGAACTCTTCAGTTTCCCAGGTGACATCAACATCAACCGGTGCAGGCAATACCGTTAAAGGTGCAGCAGGCGTTTTAACTGCCACTGGCATAGCCGGATAATGCACGGCAGTATGTTCGCCATTTAAGGTTTTTGCCAAAGCGCGGGCTTGTTGCATGATCGGCATGACATAAGGCAATAAAGTGCCATTGACCTCGGCACAGTCACCTACCGCATAAATGTCGGCTTGGTTGGTTTCCAGTTGTGCAGTGGTTAACACTCCGCGACTGGTATGTACGTCTGCCTGTTTCGCCAAAGAAATATTTGGCTGTAAGCCTACCGCAGATAACACTACATCAGCGACCAAAGACTGGCCGTTGGCCAACGTGACCAGATAATCACCATTGTCCGCACGAGAAACTTTTTCGACCGTGGTGCCCAAGACAAAGTGGATGCCTGTTTCTTCAAGATTTTTCTGGAATGCTGTGGCAACATATTCCGGCAATAAACGGCCAAGCGGCTGCGGTGCCAAATCAATGACGGTAACTTGGTGATCGGTATTTTGCAGGTCGTTGGCAAATTCACAGCCAATCAGACCGGCACCTAAAATCACCACACGCTTATCTTCACGTGCTGCCAGATTATTACGGAAAGCTTTATAGTCATTTAAATTGTTGACGACATGAATATCATCGCTAGCGTCCCCGGCAATGGCCAGACGTACCGGATTGGCACCGACTGCCAAGACCAGTTTGCTATAAGGTTGCGTGCTTTCCTGACCATCTTTTTCAAGAATCAGCTGATGATCTTCCGGATGAATCGCTTTGACCCAGGTGTGCTGTTCAATGTGCATATTCAGCTGTGCTGACATTTTAGCTGCATCGCCCAGTGGAATCTGTTCAGGTGCTTTATTGCCGGCCAGAGCATTGGAAAGCGTCGGTTTAGCATAATTGACTGCATCATCGGCACAAATCATTAGCAGTTCATGCTCTGGATTCAGCTTGCGAAATTCACGTGCTACGGCATAACCCGCCATACCTGAACCAATAATGACGATAGGATGCATAGTTGTTTCCATATGGTAGAGCTCCATGCTGTATAAATGATAGAAAGGCATAAAAAAAGACCATATAGATATGGCCTTTAACTGGGCGTCATTAGACTTCGATCATTTCGAAATCGACTTTAGACACGCCACAATCTGGACAGGTCCAGTCATCCGGAATATCTTCCCACTTGGTTCCCGCTACGATTCCGTCTTGAGGCCAGCCTTCTGCCTCATCATAAATCCATCCGCATACGATGCATTGAAACTTTCTCATGTAACTCTCCAAAACTAAGCAATTCTAGGCGTCAGCTTAAAATCCATAAAATAGCAAGACTCTAAAAGAATATAACTTTTTAACAGTGAACATATTTGGCTAAATTTTTACGCAGTTCTGTTCAGAAAGTAAAGTGAATAAAAGCTTAATCAGCGAAATTAGCAGCAGAATAGAGCTCGCATTCCTTATTTATCAGGAAACTACTTTATCAGGAAACTACTTTTCATCTGCTGTTGTAGGTGGTTGAAGACACCAATCTGATTATGAGTAAAAATTACAGTTTTCTGGTGTGACCGACCAAAGTCTTGCAGTAAAAATTCTCCTTTTCAGGTAATTTAAAATAGCTAAAGTCTGGATTAAATATTTTTTAAAATAAATGAATTAAATAAAATCAAATGGTTGTTATTAAATAACGGGTTTTTATTATACAGCTTGGCTTGTCCACATACCTCAAATAAGTTTAAAATTCTTATATTCCTTTTCTTTTTTAAGATCTCCCATGAGCAATTTGTCTACTTCTTTGTGGTCTCACATTCGTACGGTCCAAGATTTTCCAAAACCTGGAATTTGCTTCTATGATTTGACACCACTTTTCATGAGCAATATTGGTCCATTGACTGATGCCTTGATTGCTAGCATTCCTGCTGACAAATTGGCAGAAGTAGAAAGCTTTATTGCGGTTGAAGCACGTGGTTTTGTCTTGGCAAGTTTGTTAGCGCAACGTACAGGTAAAGGCTTATTGCTGGTTCGTAAAGCAGGGAAATTACCACCTCCAGTGGTCGGTGTTGGTTATAGCCTGGAATATGGTCTGGATCGTTTAGAAATGTCTGCGGAAGTTCAATCCCAAAAAGTAATTATTGTGGATGACGTTCTGGCAACTGGTGGAACTCTAAAAGCGGTTCATGAACTGGCTCAAAAATGCCAGCATGAAGTTCTAGGTGCAAGTATCTTCCTTGATCTTCCTGACCTGCATATGGAATTGGGCATGGAGATCTGGTCAGTACTGGATGATAAATCCCAGCCTGAAGCTGCAGTAGCCTAAGCTTAAAGCATATAAAGAAGCCCCGGACATTGGGGCTTTTTTATTGTCGGATAAAATGATATTCGATTTCCTGAATCAGCTCGTTCACCTGTTCCGGGTGCTCCAGACGATGATGTCCGCCATCAATAGCATGAATCTGCATATAATCTTCCAGCTGAGCTTGTACAGCATGCATATCCAGAATTTCATCGCCTAATTCCAGATAAGCCATTTGCGGAATATCGTGCTGCAAATCACTGTCGCAAATTGCAGGATAGTCATCACGAAAATTGGGTTGCAGACTGGGATTTGCAATGACGCATGGAATCTGATGGGCATGGGACATTTTCAATGCCCAATAGCCGCCCAGACTGTGTCCGACCAGAATATCCGGTTTGATGGTTTCAATCGTCTCGTGATAAAACTCGGCAACCGAACTATAGCTCAGATTTCGGTAATCGACATCGATACAGTATTTAGGGGCTATATCGATGGCATGGAACTTGGTGGATTCTTTCGAGGAATCTAAGCCATGTAAAAACAAAATCTTAGACATAGTTTATTACTCATTTTTATGAGACATGCCATATTGCTTATTTGTGGATGGGCATGCCTTCTTCAATCTGAACATCATTGTAGAACGTCTAGCTGTACAAGACAGTTAGCTATTGGTCTAAGCCGCCGTTTCACATTCCAATAATTTTATGTAAAACCTCTTTGCTTTGGACTTTAATCGTAGTTGAGAGCAGCCGAATGCTGCAAAAAATTGGGCAAAAGAAATTTAACAGGGTGGCAGATGGACGCAACTGAATTGCAAAAAGAAGGGGATAGTAGATATTTCCAAAGAAAAGCCGGTTCGTGGAAGGGTTTGCGCTACGATTTGGGAACGATTTCTGCTATTCTATGCAACTTCTATTTTTTAACTAATCTTATTCGAGGCAGAGATGACGCAAACTAACGCTCAATCGACTTCTGAACAAATCATTTCCGAAAACGATTTAATTGCACAGCGTCATGCCAAGTTAAAGCAAATCGAAGCTCAGGCACAAGAAACAGGTAAGAGCCCATGGCCGAATACCTTTAAGCGTGAGCATTATGCCCAGGATTTACAAGACCAGTTCGCTGATAAATCTAAAGAAGAAATTGAAGCAGGCGAAAAGGTCTACGTTAAAGTTGCCGGTCGTGTGATGTTGAACCGTGGTTCATTTATCGTGATCCAGGACATGACAGGTCGTATCCAGCTTTATGTTGCGCGTAAAGAACTCCCAGAAGATGTACTTGCTACCATTAAAGGTCTGGACCTAGGCGATATCATCGCAGTGGAAGGTTATATCGGTCGTTCGGGTAAAGGCGATCTGTATGTACATATCGAGCATTTTGAATTATTGACCAAATCATTGCGTCCGCTTCCAGACAAGTTCCATGGCCTGAACGATACTGAAGTGAAATATCGTAAACGCTACCTTGATCTAATCGTCAATGAAGAAACGCGTAAGACTTTTGAAATTCGTGCCAAAGTTGTGGCAGGTATCCGTGCCTTCCTGACTGAAAAACGCTATATGGAAGTTGAAACGCCAATGATGCATGTGATTCCAGGCGGTGCATCTGCACGTCCTTTCGAAACACATCATAATGCATTAGATATGCCATTGTTCTTGCGTATTGCGCCAGAGCTTTATTTAAAACGTTTGGTAGTTGGTGGTTTTGAACGTGTGTTTGAAATTAACCGTAACTTCCGTAACGAAGGTGTTTCTACCCGTCATAACCCTGAATTCACCATGATTGAATTCTATCAGGCTTATGCAGATTACAAAGACTTGATGGAATTGACCGAGCAAATGCTGGAGCGTCTGGCCATCGATATCTTGGGCACCACTGACGTGCCTTATGGTGATGAAGTGTATAGCTTCAAAGGTCCATTCAAGAAAATTTCAATGTTCGATGCGATTCTTGAAAATAACCCCCAATTTACTCCTGAAAATGTCAGTGACCGTGAGTTCCTGGCAAAATTCCTTCAGGAAGAATTGAAAGAGCAGGTGAAGCCAGGTTTTGGTCTGGGCAAACTGCAAACGATGGTATTTGAAGAAACCGTAGAAACCAAATTGCGTCAGCCGACGTTCATTACAGAATATCCAGCGGAAACCTCTCCATTGGCGCGCCGTAATGATCATAATCCGCACATTACTGACCGTTTTGAATTCTTCATCGGTGGCCGTGAACTGGCAAATGGCTTCTCGGAGTTAAATGATCCAATCGATCAGGCTGAACGTTTCCAGGCACAGGTTGCTGAAAAAGATGCTGGTGATGATGAAGCCATGCATTACGATGCAGACTTTGTCGAAGCACTAGAATACGGTCTTCCTCCAACCGCAGGTGAGGGCATCGGTATTGACCGTCTGGTGATGATTTTTGCCAATGCAGCAAGTATCCGTGATGTAATCCTGTTCCCGCATATGCGTCATAAAAATGCTTAAGTGCTGAATACAAAATAACCCACCATCGTGTGGGTTATTTTTTTATAGAAATTTTTGAAAAATGATTAAAAAATAAACAATTTAGTTATTGAAAATTAATATGAACATGACTAGGGTAGAATAAAAATAATAATGAAAAATTAGTTTATGTTATTTAAAAAAAATTATTAAAAATATTGCTGAGTACATTTACTTTTCCTGCTTTTGCTCAGGGCTTGGTTCTAAATGATGCAAATTTGCGTACTGACCTGAATTGGTTAAATCAGCAAGGGATTATTCAAATCAGTACCTCAACCTGGCCGCTGAGTGGGGATGAAATTCAACGAGCCTTATCAAATGCGCAGATCAGTAATACTGTACAGCAGCGTGTGATCGATTCGGTTCTCTCTAAACTAAAGGCAGATAATCAACAGCTAAAATTGGGTTTATTTGCAGAAACCGATCAAAAAGATATTCCACAGGCTTTCGGGGATCAGCAAAAAGCACAATATCAGGCAGCTTTAGAGTTTAATGCTGGCAATGCGAATTGGGATGCCAAAATCAGGGTGAATGCTGAAAAAGATCCACAAATTGATAATGATCAGAATGTAAATCTTGAAGGCTCTTATCTGGCAGGGAAACTTTGGAATCAATGGCTGATTGGTGGGCAGATTCCAACTTACTGGGGCCCAGGCCATGATGGTAGCTTGATTCGTGGTGATGCTAGTCGTCCGGTCTATGGCTTTACAGTTCAACGTGCAGAACAGACAGCATTTGAAAATAAATGGTTATCTTGGATTGGGTCGTGGCAGTATCAGGCTTTTGCAGGTCAACTCGATGACTATAACGCAGTTCCAGACGCCAAATTGATTGGTTTGCGTGTTACAGCACAGCCTTTACCTTATTTAGAGCTCGGTGCCTCGCGTGCGATTCAGTGGGGGGGGAGGGTCGACCTGAAAGTTTAAGTTCGCTATGGGATGCTTTTGTAGGCAGTAAAGATAATGGGGGTACAGGTGAACCTGACCCGTCTAACCAGATTGCCGGCTTCGATGCGCGGTTAAATTTATTTTCTCTTACCCAAATTTCGGTAGGTCTATATGCTCAATATGTGGGAGAGGACGAGGCTGGCGGCTTACCTGCAAAAAAAATGTATTTGGCTGGAATCGACTATTCTGCTAGTTTGAAAAATATGCCATACCAAGTTTATGCAGAATGGGCAGATACGCGGACTAATGGCAAGGTTCAAGGGATTTCTTATAATCATACGAATTATACAGATGGTTTTTATCAGCATGGTTATCCTCTGGCACATGCTTTGGGGGGAGATGCGCAGATGATCTCTGTGGGTGGGAACGTTCGTATTGACTTTATGAACCGCTTATCAGGTCGTATACTTTTTGCTGAGGTGAATCAATCAGAACGTGCTGCTGTTAATAATGCTGCTTTTGCTTTTAATGATGAGATTAAAGCATTGGATTTGAACTGGTCGCATTATATCCGTCCCAACATGCCACTAAACTTCAATGTCCGGGTGAGTCATTCCGATGTGAATGGCCAAGATGGGGGAGCCTCACTTGGAATCGAAATTCCTTTAGAGAAAGGGCTGTTTAAATACTAATTTTAGATACTGAAAAATCCTGCAACTGAGTAGGCTTTTTTTATTTTTATAGGTTTACTAAATTCAAGACAAAAAAAACGCAATGATTGGGGTTGTCATTGCGTAGAAAAAGGAACGTCTTTCAAACTACTTCATTAACTGTGGAGAGAGTTAAATCTGATTCCTTACTGAATATGATCATAATAGGATGCATTCTCATATGACTCATCAGTATTCATGTTAATACATGTTAAATAAGGTTAAAACTATGGAGATTATGTGGGGATATTTGCATCATTTTTGCGCAATTTTAGCTTAAATAAAAAAAGCTCTTCATCAGAAGAGCTTTTAAGAGCAATTTTTTCTAATTAAAAATGGAATACACCGAGGCCAGATTTAACTTCATCCAGTGTCGCCTGGGTAATATCGCGACATTTATCCGTACCGGTTTTCAGGATATCCATAATGTAATCGGGATCTTTAGCCAGTTCAATACGACGCTCACGAATTGGGCCGATCAATTCTTTTAAAATACTTTCCAGACGTTTTTTCACTGTACCATCGCCTAAACCACCACGACGATAATGGGCTTTGAGCTCTTCCAGCTCTTCTTTATTTGGGTCAAAGGCATCTAGATAAGTAAATACCACATTGCCTTCGACCTGACCTGGATCTTCAATACGCAGATGATTCGGATCGGTATACATTGCATTGACGGCTTTCTTAATATCTTTATCTGTCGCATCCAGCACAATGGTATTGCCCAAAGATTTCGACATTTTTGCTTTACCATCAAAACCAGGTAGGCGACCAACATTGGAAAGAAGTGCCTTACATTCTGGTAGCAGGTCATGACCAATTTGACGATTTAAACGACGCACGATTTCGTTGGTCTGTTCGATCATTGGAATTTGATCTTCACCCACAGGAACAACCGTTGCCTTAAATGCTGTAATGTCAGCAGCTTGAGCCACCGGGTAGCACAAGAAACCGGCTGGAATATCACGCTCAAAACCACGCATCTGGATTTCAGATTTAATGGTCGGGTTACGCTCAAGACGTGAAACAGTCACAAAGTTGAGATATAGCATGGTCAGTTCATTTAAGGCAGGTAAGCATGACTGAACACAAATTGTGGTTTTAGTTGGATCAATACCGACAGCCAGATAATCCGTCGCCACTTCAATAATGTTACGACGCACTTTTTCAAAATTGTCCGCATTATCAGTTAGGGCTTGAGCATCGGCGAGTAACAAGTGTTGATGGTGAGAATCTTGCAGACCTACACGAGAGCGTAATGAACCCACAAAGTGGCCGAGGTGGAGTTGTCCGGTAGGACGGTCGCCCGTCAAGATCACTGGACGATTATCTTGATTACTCATTATCTATTCCAAAGGGTAGTCAGTACTACAGCTGTATTTTAACGAATGGCAACATTGTACGGCATTCTGTTTTTGATTGTCAGCCAGAAAAAAAGCTGTCGTAAAAAAATCTTATAAATTAAACAAGTGAATACAATATTTTTAAGAATTTTGATTAAACTATCTGGAAAGAAGATAAGGATAATAAGTATGGCGAGCAGTTTATTACTATTATTAGATGATATTGCTACTGTTCTGGATGATGTCGCTGTCATGAGCAAAATGGCAGCAAAAAAAACAGCAGGCGTCCTTGGTGATGATCTGGCTTTAAATGCGCAGCAAGTGACAGGTGTGCGGGCTGATCGTGAATTACCGGTGGTCTGGAAAGTTGCCAAAGGTTCTTTTGTTAATAAACTGATTTTGGTGCCGCTGGCATTATTAATCAGCTTTATTGCAGGCTGGCTGATTAATCCCTTGTTGGTGCTGGGTGGTTTGTTCCTATGTTATGAAGGCGTGGAAAAAATTATTCATACCTTGCATACACCGAAGGCCAAGGACGCGGAACAGGCGCGTGAGCAATTGATTCATACAGAAATGGATTTGCACCAGTTTGAAAATGAAAAAGTCAAAGGTGCTATTCGCACTGACTTTATCCTGTCTGCTGAAATTATCGTGATTACTTTGGGAACGGTCGCCGCAGCCTCAATGCTGACCAAAGTGACTGTTTTAAGCCTGATCGCGGTGGTGATGACCATTGGTGTTTATGGTTTTGTTGCGCTGATTGTCAAACTGGATGATATCGGTCTGCATCTGACTGAACAGCAGTCCGATTTTAAACAAAAAATAGGACGTGGCTTGTTGGCATTTGCCCCGATCTTAATGAAAATTCTCTCCATTGTTGGGACCGCTGCGATGTTTCTGGTGGGCGGTGGAATTATTAACCATGCAATTCCTTTTATTCATCACTTTACTGAAGACAGTGTTGCTTATGTGCAGGATATTCCCAGCATTGGCAACATTGTCGGTGCCGTAACACCGACCTTGATTAATTTCGCAGTAGGAATTTTAGCGGGTCTGCTGGTCATGCTGGTCATCAGCCTGATTAAGAAAATCTGGCCTAAATCATCAAAAGCTTAAGGTGTGGAAATATCTGGATATTAAGCAGATTAAGAAAAGGAAAAGACTATGCGTTGGAAAGGTCGTCGTGTCAGTAGCAATGTAGAAGACCGTCGTGGTGGTGGTGCCAAAGCTGGCGGAATCAGTATTGTTGGATTGATTGTGGCCTTTGTGGCCTGGAAGTTTTTCGGTGTCGATCCACAACAGGCTTATCAAACCACCAAGCAGGTTACTCAGGGGGTATCGGGTGCGGCAGAAACACGTGGCCTGGAAAATCCCACGCCAGAACAGCAGGAGTCGATTGATTTTGTTGGAACTGTATTGGCAGATACTGAAGATACCTGGAATCAGGTGTTTCAGCAGCAGTTAAATCAGCAGTATGTCCCACCGAAACTGGTGTTGTTTAACGGCATCGTGAATTCTGGTTGTGGTACTGCTCAGGCGGCGATGGGGCCTTTCTACTGCCCGACAGACCAGAAAGTGTATATCGATACTGCATTCTTTAAAGATATGCGTACCCAAATGGGCATTACCGGAGAACAGAATGCCACCGAACTTTCCCGCAATGATCAGGCGGGGGATTTTGCGCTGGCCTATGTCGTGGCCCATGAAGTGGGGCATCATATCCAGACGATTTTAGGTATTTCTTCTCAAGTACAGCAAGCACGTCAGCAAGCAAGCGAAGTGCAAAGTAATCAGCTTTCAGTGCGTCAGGAATTGCAGGCAGACTGTCTGGCCGGCGTTTGGGCTTACCATAATCATGAACGTACCCAATTTCTGGAACAGGGTGATGTGCAGGAAGCGATGGATGCCGCCCATAAAATTGGCGATGATTATTTACAGAAACGTGCTCGCGGGCAGGTGGTGCCGGACAGCTTTACCCATGGCAGCAGCGCGCAGCGGGTACAATGGTTTAACACCGGCTTGAAATCCGGTCAAGTTGCGAATTGTGATACCTTTAATCAAAATATTTAAATGACTTCGATAAAAAAAGGAGCAGATGCTCCTTTTTTTATTTATGCAGAAAACGCCGGAAGTTTCTTAATATCTTGATACTGACAAATAATGCAGCCAAAGCAAACAGTGCAATTGCAAAGACTGTATATTTGAGGTTGCTAATGTCATTTTGATAAAACTGCTGAATTTCTTGTTTGTTATATTCTAAAGCAGTTGCTTTGCCGGTTCGGCTATCTCTGAACTGGATTTTTTCAATATAGAACAGATTTCCCGCTTTGATTAAGTCAACAGTCTGGATTTGACGGGTATGCGATTGATTGTCTTCATCGCTACATAAAGCGCTGTAATGTTCACAGTTGATTTTGGCCACATAACCATTTCCTGCAATCAGAATAAAAATTGCATTGTCTGGTCGCTGGTTATTGGACACCAATACATACTGTTCGCCGGCTGTACTTTTTAAGGGAATGCTGGTGGCTTGCTGATAATGCTGTTCTGCTTGCAGAATTTCCTGAATTTTAGCAAAGCAGGTAAAACATAAGGACAACGTGATCAGAAAAATCACGCTGGCAAAACAGAGACGAAAAATGGTTTTGACAGTTTGATGCATGGGAGAAAAATTCAAAATAGAATGATGGGAAAGCAAAAGCCGAGTGCTGATCTGTATGTTAAATCATCATTCGAAAATACTGAAAAGAAACTTAACTCAATTCGATAAAAAAGCGGACTAAACTTGTTTTGCCAGAATACCTTGCTATTTAAATCTCTATTTTAACAACGCCTCTCGGCGCATAGTGCTCCATATCGCCCGATTTTAGGAAACCGAATGGGAAATTTCTTTTTTCTTCAGCTACTCACAGTCGTCTTTGCCCTGTCCATTGCCACGACCATGTTTAATAAGCGTGTTTTAGGCTTTCCACAAGCGATCGGGGTTCCGATTGTCTCAGCAATCTTTGTTTTCATTTTGCAGTGGGGCGCCAGTTTATTGCATGGCAATCCATTCTTTAGCATCAATATTGACAATATCGAGCAGGCTGTTCGTCATGTGGATTTTTATGATTTTCTGATCAATGGCGTGATCTGTTTTATCCTGACTTCATCTGCGCTGAAGTTTAAGGTCTCAGATTTGCGTAACCACTGGCGGCCGATCAGTATTCTGGCTGGTCTAGCTTTAGTATTCTGTGCCGTGTTCTTTGGCGTGGTGTTATATGGTTATCAGTTCCTGATTGGTAAGCATGTTGACTTGCTGGTTTTGCTGTTACTCGGGGCGGCCTTGGGCGCCACAGATCCGATCGGCATCAAAGGCGTATTGAGTTCGGTTCGCGCACCGCATCATTTGATCGTCAAGCTTGAAGGCGAATCACTGTTTAATGATGCAATGTGTATTGCCTTATTTATGACCTTGCTCAATGTCCTGCAAGGTGAAAACTTTACGGTACTGGCAGTGCTGCAAACCTTGCTTTATGAAATTGTCGTGGCGGTGCTGATTGGTCTCGGATTCGGTTTTGCGATCTTGCGGATTTTGCGCGGTAAGCATGAAATGGAATCTCTGATTTTGACCACGGCCTTGCTGGCTTGTGGTTCCTATCTGGTGGCTTTGCTGGCACATGCTTCTGCGCCAATTGCCTGTGTGATTGGTGGCTTGATTGTTGGCAATAAATGGAAAGAAATCTTAGCAGATGCCGAAATTGGTGATGTTAATCATTTCTGGCATACGGTTGAGGGAATTATCAATTCATTCCTGTTTACCCTGATCGGTCTGGAATTGTTTATTCTGGACCTGAGTACCAGTCTGGTTCTGGGCGGAATGGTGGCTTTTGTGATTCTACATCTGGCCCGTTTTGCAGCCAACTATCTGGCCTTTGCCATGTTCCCAAAAGTCAGCAAGAAAAGCTATAACGGCAGTTTGACCATCCTGTCTTGGGGCGGAGTACGGGGCGGGATTTCTTTGGCCTTAATTCTGGCGGTCGCCAATGTTCCTCAGCTGGAAGCCTATAGCAGTATTCTGGTGGGCTATACCTTTATTGTAGTGCTATTGTCCGGTGTGGTATGTGGCTTGGGCCTGCCTGCGGTGATGAATGCGTTTTATTATAATCCCAATGAAGAGACGCAGGGCTTTAAAGGCTGGTATCAACGCATGTGTCATAAAATGAATCGTAAGGGTTTTCGCTATATTGTTGGAGAAGATGCCAAAGGAAATGAGACTATTACTATCTTTCAGCCAGAAATTCTGATTGATCAGAAAGATGCAGATGGCGTTGCCACGGTGCATCATCCAGATAAAGTTCAGGAAGTAAAAAGACTGGAAAATCCGGATAATTTCTAAAGATAAAACTTAGAAGATCAAGAGACTGTTAGATTGGTTTTTATAGTGAGATGAGAGCTTGAATCAGCGTATTTCATCAGGCTTAATCACTCTCCTATAGCTTTTTTACTGGGGGTGGATTGTGATTTTTGATTTAAATAAGCTATTAATGAGATGAAAATGACCCAGACAAGTTCAGCCAGTCAGGAAATGGCAGAAATGATTTTGGCTGTGGTCAATCAGATTCCGTATGCCAAAGTCGCCACCTACGGACAGATTGCTAGACTGGCAGGTTTACCCAAACATGCGCGATTGGTCGGACGGGTATTAAGTCATCTAGATTCGGACACTGATATTCCTTGGTATCGGGTGATCAATGCCCAGGCGAAAATCAGTCTGAAGCAACTGGACGAACATGGCCAGAATATCCAGCAGCAAAAACTCATGCAGGAAGGAATTTTTCTTAAAGGTGATCGCTTGGATTTAAAACGCTATCAATGGGATGGTCTGGTCAAGATATAAAAAAAATCCCCACTTGGTGAAAAGTGGGGATTTTAAACATAACTTAGTTGCGAATCACCATTACTGGGATATCCGCTTGGCCGAGAATGCTTTGCGCTACGCTGCCAAGGAACAGCTTTTTGAAGCCCGTGCGACCATGGGAACCAATCACGATCAGGTCAGAATTTAAATCTTTAGCTGCTTTGACAATCTCGCTATAAATTACCTGACCCTCAAGGAGCTGTGTATCCACTTCAACACCGGCACCAGAGAATTTTGCTTTGGCTTCATCCAGCGTTTTCAGGATGGAAGTACGGGCACGTTCAATCAGGTCATTGGTTTGTGCCGCAGAGATATATTCCGCAGCGATATAAGGGTCCAGTGCCAGCACTTGAACCACTGTGACTTTACTGTTAAATGCTTTGGCAATTTCTACAGCTTTATCCACTGCAGCATACGATGTTTCTGAACCGTCAACAGGTACTAAAATATGTTCAAAAGGCATTAGAATTCTCCTGAGGGGAATTTAGAGTTATAAAATTATGACGCGTTAAACCGGGTACGAATAGTTGTTTATACTTTGATCATAGCCTGTATTGTATAAAAATAAAACCAAGTAAATACATAGGTATAATGTCTAATAGATTAAAAAATGAAGCACCTGTTTAGAGCTATTTAATTGGGTGATTTATTTAGCCTAAGTTAATCATTTATATGTAATTAATGTGATAGCCTAAGACAGTGATTAATCACATCGAATAGAGGTCGGGTCTAATTTTATTTGCGGTGACAGCTGTTCATAGCGATTTAAAATTGTTTGAGTTTCACCTGCATAAATTTTTTGCTGTAGCTGCCGGATTTTATGTTCTGTCACATGTAAACGCGCACAATGTAATGCAATCTGATTTTCCCGGGTTACCGCCAGTCGTTGGCTCTGATCATATTCCGGATAGCGCCCGATTTTCTGCTGTGCTCTGCTGAGTTGTGCCAAGGACCGTTTTTGCTGCATGCTCATCAGTTGCTGCTGATTAATCCACTGTGCCACATCACGTCTGACGCCATTATAATCTACGAAAATAGGCGAGATGATCTGGCAGGCACTCAGGCTTGAAAGGCCAATGAGTAAAATAAATATTTTGATTTTATACATTTGGTGAATCCTCGAAGAATTAAAGAGTGCTATGAATGCGTGAATTACATACTAAAAAAAGCTTTTTTGTTTAAAATTTAAAAGTTTATTCTGTATTTGCATAAAGACTGAACATTTGTTTTTTAAAATGCTTGACGATAGAAGCTGAAATTACGATAATGCGCACACAGTTTACGGCTATGTAGCTCAGTTGGTTAGAGCACCGCACTCATAATGCGGGGGTCACAAGTTCAAGTCTCGTCATAGCCACCATTTTAAAAGACCAAGCTCTCAGCTTGGTCTCTTTTTTTGTCTTTTAAAAAGTACTGCAAACTATAAAAAATATTTGAAGCATCCACTAATTTTTTCAGATTTCTCAAAACATCATTTTTCCTTCTTAATGTTGGGGCTATTCTTCATTTTACTGCCGCATAAAAAATCGCCCAAGTCTTCACTTGGACGATTCTGATTTACATCATTGAAAACAGAATTTAGCTACCTGCTTTCCAGCCATTCACGATTGGATAACGACGCTCACGGCCATAAGAACGTGAACTGATACGTGGCCCAATGGCACCTTGGCGGCGCTTGTACTCATTGATATCAACTAGACGAATCACTTTTTTCACGACTTCAGCATCAAAGCCTTTGGCAATGATATCGTCTTGACTCATATCTTCTTCAATATAAGAGTACAAGATCGCATCTAGAATGTCATAGGCAGGTAAAGAGTCTTGATCGACCTGATCTGGACGCAGTTCTGCTGAAGGTGGACGGGTAATCACACGTTCCGGAATCACTGGAGTTTCTGAAATGCTGTTACGATATTTCGCCAGTTCAAACACAATGGTTTTATACACATCTTTCAGAACTGCATAACCACCGACCATATCGCCATACAGGGTGCAATAACCGACAGCTAGTTCAGATTTATTACCGGTTGCCAGCACCAGATTACCGAATTTGTTAGACAGAGCCATCAACAAGGTGCCACGTGAACGTGCTTGCAGGTTTTCCTCGGTGGCATCCACAGGTGCATTGCCAAAGAATGGGAATAGCACCTGCATAAAGCCGCTTACCACAGGGTTAATTTCAGCAATACCGAAAGTCACGCCCATATTTTTGGCTTGAGCCGCTGCATCTTCCACACTGATTTGTGCGGTATAGGTATACGGCATCATCACAGCCTGAACTTTGTCTGCACCAAGCGCATCTACAGCAATCGCCAGGGTCAGGGCAGAGTCAATCCCGCCAGACAGTCCCAGAATCACACCTGGGAAGCCAGAACGCTGTACATAATCACGTGTGGCCATGACCAGGCTTTGATAAATCTCAGCCATGGTGTCTAAAGCAGGTGCAATTGCGCCTTTGCTGAATTGCAGCTGTTCAGCGTTAAATTCTGCAATTGCCAGATTTTCCTGGAAAGTTGGTGCCTGTAAAGCCACCTCGCCAGATTTGTTGAGCACAAAGCTGGTGCCGTCAAAGATCAGATCATCTTGGCCACCGACCTGGTTACAGTACACCAGATTGATATTTAGCTGTTTGACCAAGGCCGCCATGGTTTCAATGCGATGTTGTGGTTTACCCACTTCATATGGCGATGCATTCAGTACCAAAGCTGTGTCGATATTCAATTTTGCCAGTTGCTGAACAGTGGCCAAAGACCAGACATCTTCACAGATCAGTACGCCAAATTTATGTCCAAGATACTCAAAAACCAGATGCTGATGACCTTCGCCAAAATAACGCTTTTCATCAAATACGCCATAGTTTGGCAACACTTGCTTGTTATAAACACCCAGTACTTCGCCATCTTTCATGACAGCAGCCGAGTTATAACGCTGACCATCTTCAGTTTGATTAACAAAACCAAAGACCATGACAATATCTTTTACTTCAGTCAGTTTTTCAAAAGCCGCTTTGGTGCGTTTCACCAGGCTCGGGCGAATTAATAAGTCTTCTGCAGGGTAGCCCAGCGTTGAAAGTTCAGGAAAGATAATCAGATCCGCTTTATCTTTTTTAGCCTGATTGGCCAGATCAATCATTTTTTGCGTATTTGCATCCAGATTGCCCACATGTGGAGAGAATTGAGCAATCGCAATTTTAAAACTTTTCATTCCAAGTAAATCCTATTCCTATAGGTTGATACACTAAATTACTGATTTTTATAATTCTAATTATTCAGTTGAGTGCACTTCGATATTCATAAAATGCCAAATGGCTTAAATAAAAAAACTTTTTATCGCATGATCATTGAATCTTAATCTGCGATGCAAAATAATCATACCGGCCTATTTTATCGAAATTCTATCGATAAGCTAGAGTTGATTTAGCAGAACAGGCATTGAGTGAAAAAAGTTATTATATAAAATTAGAAAATATGCTGATTTTTTATGCATCTAGGCTTATGTAGATTTAAAGACTGAAATCTAAATTTTGGCTTTTAAAATATGCCTTAGCTATATTGTTTGGAATTAAACTGATTAAATATCATCTGTTTATTGTTGGATTTAAAATAATATTCGGAATTTTTTTTAGAAAAATATCCCGGGCAATATCGCCTTGTTGTTCAATATTGTAGGTTGAAAATGATTTGTTGGGATTAAATTGATATTTGTACGGATTATATTTTCCCAAGCTGAGAAAATAAGCACTTTGTAAAAATGCCCCTTTTAAAAGCACATTGATCTGACATTGGTGTTGATAAATATGCGCCATCTCATGAATAAAGAGCGCTTGATAAGATAAACTCTCGCGCGAATAATCTTCTCGATAATTTAAATTGCGTACATGGATGTAGCCACTGGGGGCCATAATGACATGTTTGGATTGCCAGGGCAGGTAGGGGTGATTCATGATTTTAACGCGAGAATAATCGATCAGGTTGCCAAATACCTGTTGGGAAACTTTGATTTCACCAGGCGTTAGACTGCGGCACTTAAACTGTTCAAAACGAACCAGTCTTAAAATAAAGGGCAGAAAATACAACAGCATTCAATATGCATCCTGTTTTTAGGTGACTTAGTTCGTGAATATGATTTTGATATGCTAATTTTAAAACGTTTCAGGTCAATTTTTTGTAGGCTTTTGTCAGCACTAAAAAAAACCACCCGGGAGGATGGTTTTTTTTAAGTCTTTCGACGCGGTTCGAATTAACGAACGATATCGCGTTGAACTTCGCCAGTGTAAAGCTGACGAGGACGACCGATCTTGTAAGGACCGCTGTGCATTTCTAACCAGTGGCTGATCCAGCCAACAGTACGTGCAAGCGCGAAGATTACAGTAAACATTTCAGTCGGGATACCAATCGCTTTAAGGATGATACCTGAGTAGAAGTCTACGTTCGGGTAAAGGTTACGCTTGATGAAGTATTCGTCAGAAAGCGCGATACGTTCAAGTTCCATAGCCAATGCAAGCTGTGGATCATTGATGCCAAGTGCACCAAGAACTTCGTCACAAGTTTCTTTCATTACTTTCGCACGTGGATCGAAGTTTTTGTAAACTCGGTGACCGAAGCCCATTAGTTTAACTTCTTTAGTTTTTACTTTTTCCATGAAGCCAGCAACGTTTTCTACAGTGCCGATTTCGTCAAGCATCTTAAGAACAGCTTCGTTCGCGCCGCCGTGAGCAGGGCCCCAAAGTGCAGAGATACCAGCAGCGATACATGCATACGGATTCGCACCGGTAGAACCAGCTAAACGTACTGTAGACGTAGACGCATTTTGTTCGTGGTCAGCATGAAGCGTGAAGATACGGTCCATTGCTTTTGCAAGAATTGGATCAACTTTATAATCACGGTCTGCAGGAGTAGCAAACATCATGTGCAGGAAGTTTTCTGCATAACCAAGGTCGTTACGTGGGTAAACGAATGGTTGACCGATGGTGTACTTGTAGCTCCAAGCCGCCAGCGTAGGAATCTTCGCGATTAAACGAATTGCAGTGATTTCACGGTGGTTCACATCTTCGATGTCAAGGTTGTTGTGATAGAACGCAGACAACGCACCAACCACACCTACCATGATCGCCATAGGATGCGCATCACGACGGAAACCATTGTAGAAACGGCTAACTTGATCGTGAACCATCGTATGGTTACGTACTTTAGCGTCAAATTCTTCTTTTTGCTCAGCAGTTGGAAGTTCGCCATTTAACAATAAATAGCAAGTTTCCAGGTAATCAGCTTTAGTCGCCAATTGATCGATTGGGTAGCCGCGGTGTAAAAGTACACCTTTGTTACCATCGATGAACGTGATTTTAGACTCGCACGCAGCTGTCGCCATAAAACCAGGATCAAAAGTAAAGTGACCTGCAGCCAACACATCTTTAACGTCGATTACATCTGGGCCCAATGTGCCGCTGTAAATTGGTAGTTCAATTTCTTTGCCATCAAGCTGTAAAACGGCTTTCTTGCCAGTTGCTTCAGACATTCAATAGATCTCCTGTCCTGGTGAATGTATATCCGCTTTGTCTATCAATCTTTTAATGCACAAAACGGACGGATCAAAAATTTGCTATAAGATTAGTGAGTACTGAAATTTTGTCAATTATACTTATGGATGAAAAATGACGGCCGCACAGCAGTTTAGTCACATTCGCTCAGTATAAAAAGTTCAGTAAAATCACAGCATCAAACCTCTATAATAAGTCAAATTGATGCAGAGGTGCAGAAAAAAATAGACTGCTTGGGGCATTTGTAAGCGTTTTTTCCTAGCAAGAAATGCGGGCGAAATTAGTGAAAGATTAAGGTGAGCATGCTTAAAACTATATAAATCTCATAACTTACATCGTTTTTGCCAAGCTGAATTTAACAGGTAGAATTATAAATAAAAGCAATTAATTGAATTTTGAATATGGTTCAATTGATTAAAAAGTAGCTTAATAAATGGCCAGTTCTGCAGCAAAGGTAAGCAGTATAAAAATAAATGAATGATTTTTTGAATCTAAATGCTTCAAATCGATTGAAAAACCCATCGTGTGGTGTACTAAGTCGCTATTTAACATCAGGTTATCTGAATCACTGCGCTGCTGATGAATTGGGGCAATTGGTCTGTTAAATCTAGACACTTGATTTAAATCTGAATTAAAAAGAGATTTAAATAATATTTGTGATGGAACTGTGCATCTTTAGTCTAAAACTCAAACATGATCCTGTAGGCTGAAAACCGAGTAAATTAATCATCTTAATTATTTAAAAACAATCATATAGATAGGAATTGAAAGGGTGGAATAATATATAAAGTCTGACTTATTGTTGTTAATGATTCTTATTCAATGGTTTTTTATCCAAAAAGCCAAATTCAGCCGTTTGTATTTTAATAGTTCACGTTTTATAATTCAGTGTCGTTTTGATTTTAGGCATGTATTTGCCTGAGAATGCCAGCTTTCCTTCGAATTAATTCCAACAAACTCCGGATGGAGTTTTTACTTACAGGATGCCCGCTGTGAAAAGCAACAGACCTGTCAATTTGTCCATGGGTCAAGTTTTAGAAGTAAACTTAAAATCACCCGTGGCTATTGCATCAATTCTACACCGTCTTTCAGGTGTTATCGTATTCTTACTCGTACCGGTCCTTCTATGGATTTTAGACAAGTCATTGTCTTCGCCTGAAGGTTTTGCGCAAGTTCAAGAAATCTTTAACGGTTTCATTGTTCGCTTTATTGTATGGGTATTTGTCGCCGGCATGATTTTTCACTTTATTGCGGGTGTTAAGCATTTACTTGCTGACATTGGCGTTGCTGAAGAACTAGAAAGTGGCCGTGTTGCATCTACTATCGCATTAATCTTGTCTGCAATCGGTATTGTTGCAGCATTTGTATGGATCGTACTCTAATGAAAAGCGCTACTGGTTTAACAGGTTCAGGTTCTCGCGATTGGTTTCTCCAACGTGTCAGTGCTGTAGTTCTAGCTGTTTATACCGTTGTTGTACTGGGTTGGATTCTACTGAATGGTGGTTTCAACTTTGAACAGTGGTACGGCTTTATGATGACAGTTCCAATGAAGATCATGTCTTTGTTGGCGGTCTTATCTCTTGTTGCACACGCATGGATCGGCATGTGGCAGGTATTCACGGATTATGTGACTACTCGTCAAATGGGTCCTTCAGCTTCAGGTTTACGCCTTGTACTGACTTCAGCAGTGATCATTGCTGTACTTGCATATGCAATCTGGGCGATCCAGATTTTTTGGGCGAATTGATAGGAAACAATCATGGGCGCTATAAACCCTAAAGAAGATTACACAAATATTCCGCACGAAACTTTCGATGCTGTCATCGTTGGTGGTGGTGGTTCAGGTATGCGTGCGTCTTACCAACTTGCTCAAGCTGGTTTGAAAGTTGCGGTTCTGACTAAAGTATTCCCAACTCGTTCGCACACTGTTGCAGCGCAGGGTGGTATTGGTGCATCTCTTGGTAACATGCAAGAAGATAACTGGCACTACCACTTCTACGACACTGTAAAAGGTTCGGACTGGTTAGGTGACCAAGATGCAATCGAGTTCATGACTCGTGAAGCGCCTCAAGTGGTTTATGAACTTGAACACCTGGGTATGCCATTCGACCGTAATGCTGATGGTACAATTTACCAACGTCCATTCGGTGGTCACTCAGCAAACTACGGTGAAAAAGCTGTGCCACGTGCATGTGCTGCTGCCGACCGTACCGGTCACGCACTTCTTCACACACTTTATCAAAGCAACGTGAAAATGGGCACTCAGTTCTTCGTAGAATGGATTGCGCTTGACCTGATCCGTAACGAAAAAGGCGACGTTCTAGGTGTTACAGCAATTGATCAGGAAACTGGTAAAATTGCAGTATTCCAAGCAAAAGCTACATTGTTTGCTACTGGTGGTGCTGGTCGTGTTTACCGTGCATCTACAAACGCTTATATCAACACTGGTGACGGTCTTGGTATGGCTGCTCGTGCAGGTATTCCATTACAAGATATGGAATTCTGGCAATTCCACCCAACGGGTGTTGCGGGCGCAGGCGTATTGTTGACTGAAGGTTGTCGTGGTGAAGGTGCAATCCTTCGTAACAAAGACGGCGAACCGTTCATGGAACGTTATGCACCAACTTTGAAAGACTTGGCGCCACGTGACTTCGTATCACGTTCTATGGATCAAGAGATCAAAGAAGGTCGTGGTTGTGGTCCTAAAGGCGATTACATCCTGCTTGATATGACGCACCTAGGTGCGGATACGATCATGAAACGTCTTCCATCTGTATTCGAGATTGGCAAGAAATTCGCGAACGTTGACATCACTAAAGAGCCAATTCCTGTAGTACCAACAATCCATTACCAAATGGGTGGTATTCCAACGAATATTCATGGTCAGGTGGTTGTTCCTGAGTCTCCTGAAACAGAAGCGCTTGTTGCTAACTACAACAAAGACACCGACGTTTACTCTACCAATGCTGAAGGTCGTGACTTTGCTAAGCCAGTAAAAGGTTTCTATGCAATCGGTGAATGTTCATGTGTATCTGTACACGGTGCAAACCGTCTAGGTACGAACTCATTGCTTGACTTGGTTGTATTTGGTAAGGCCGCTGGTCAACATATCATTGAATATGTTACTAAACAGCACGATGGTGAATATGAGCCACTTCCAACAACTGTGCTTCAAGAAACTGTTGAACGTATTCGTAAACTTGACGAATCGACTACAGGTGAGAATGCTCAAGACGTTGCTGATGCAATCCGTGATATCGTTCAAGATCACGCTGGTGTATTCCGTACATCTGCGCTTCTGGACGAAGGTGTGAAGCAGATTCTTGCAATTGAACCGCGCGTACGCAACATTCACTTGAAAGACAAATCTAAAGTATTTAACACTGCACGTATTGAAGCACTTGAAGTTGAAAACTTGTATGAAGTTGCGAAAGCAACGCTTATTTCAGCTGCCGCTCGTAAAGAATGCCGTGGTGCACATACGGTTGTAGACTTTGAAGAGTCTCCAGACCATGCTGAATACCCATATGGTCGTCGTGATGATGAGTGGATGAAGCACACTTTATGGTTCTCTGCAGACAACCGTCTAGAGTATAAGCCAGTTCGTTACCGTCCATTGTCGGTTGACGCGATTCCACCTAAACCACGTACATTCTAATCAGGAGAATTCAGATGAGTAGAGGTACTCGTACATTTCATATCTACCGCTACGATCCTGACAAGGATAAAGCACCGTACATGCAAACTTTCAAACTTGAACTGACTGACAAGCATCGTATGTTGCTTGATGCACTTCTTGCATTGAAAGTACAGGACGAAACTTTAACGTTCCGTCGTTCATGTCGTGAAGGTATTTGTGGTTCTGATGGCGTGAATATCAATGGTAAAAACGGTTTGGCGTGTCTTTGGAACCTGAACGATTTACCAAATGAAATTACTGTTCGTCCATTGCCTGGTCTTCCTGTAGTGAAAGACTTGGTGGTTGACATGAACCAGTTCTATGATCAGTACAACAAAATCCATCCATTCTTGATCAACAACCAGCCTGCACCTCCTAAGGAACGTTTACAGTCTCCTGAAGAGCGTGAGCATCTTGATGGTCTATATGAATGTATTCTATGTGCATGCTGTTCAACTTCATGCCCGTCATTCTGGTGGAACCCGGACAAGTTCTTGGGTCCTTCAGCATTGTTGAATGCTTACCGCTTCATCATTGACTCGCGTGATACTGGAACACAAGAGCGTTTGGCTCGTCTAGACGACCCGTTCTCATTGTTCCGTTGTAAGGGCATCATGAACTGTGTATCTGTATGTCCTAAAGGCTTGAACCCAACGAAAGCAATCGGTCACATCCGTAATATGCTTTTAGATATGGCGGGCTAATAGGCTGCTCTTGGCAGTTTAGAAAAAAGCACACCTTCAGGTGTGCTTTTTTTATGCAAACTATTGGAAAAATTAAAAAATCATAAGACAAAAATAAAGATACTATACTTAAAATGTATAAAGTTGAGTGAAATAGTGGGGAAGTGGATATTGGCTTTGAGCGCCATATAAGAAGAACATGTGATTATTTTGGGTATTTATGATTTTTAGATGTAAAACTGACCTGAAAAATAGCAAGAACGATGTTATTATATAACGGAAATTTAAGGAGGGAGTGGATTGAAAGGTTTGCTCTCTTTTTATTTATCGGAAATGCTTAGGACTTAAGTCTACATTGAATCTATTTTTGAGATAAAGCACCATATATTAGAGTAAAATATCAGAACTGTATTTAGCCAATTTATGGAAGGTATGTGTCAAAAAAATCAATTGAAAAGTTGAGATTATGTTAGCATTTAGCCCATGACTATGTTTAAAAAATGCCACGTCAGGTACATTTTTTAAACACTGCATAATCAGGGAGTGGTATATAAAGGTAGACCCGAGTCGCTTTAGAAAAAATCTTTGTTAATGCTTGCTTTTTTCTAAGTCGATTTGCAAAAAATTGCCCGGTTTCGATCGGGTATTCAATGAGTGATGATGCCGCTGAGGGGCGTTATTGTTCATTAAACATATCAAGATTTTCTTGGTGTGGTGATAACGCCTCATGGCTTATGCCTTATGGGGGACTAGTATCATATTACCAATTTGATGCTAATAATCCTGGGTTTTGCTTAAAAAGCATCCTGAAAATGTTTTTGCAATAGGAAATGGGTCCACAAATGCAAGAAGTTGCTGACGCTCTGCGTCTTGACACTGAACTTTCCGCTGATAGTGCAGCGTATATTGAAGAACTTTATGAGCAGTATTTGACTGCTCCAGACTCAGTGGGTGCTGACTGGAGAGCGTACTTCGATAAATTCCCAAAAGGTGATCAACCACACAGTAATGTACGTGAGCAATTCCTACTTTTAGGTCGCAATTCAAGCCGTATTCAGCCTATTGTTCAGTCGACAGTCAGCTCAGAGCATGAACGTCGTCAAATTGGCGTGCTACAGCTGATTGCTGCGTACCGTAACCGTGGTCACCAGAAAGCAAAACTGGATCCATTAGGTTTGGCGAAGCGTGAAGTTGTGCCTGATCTAGATCTTGCTGCGCATGGTTTGACTCAGTCTGACTTAGACACAGTATTCAATACTGGTAACCTGGCGATCGGTAAAGAAGAAGCGACTTTGGCTGAAATGGTTCAGTCAATGGAAGCCACTTACTGTGGTTCAATCGGTGCTGAATACATGCACATCGTGGACACCAAAGAAAAACGTTGGATTCAACAACGTCTAGAAAGTGCACGCGGTCAATATGGCTTCAATGCTGATCAAAAGAAACATGTCCTTGAGCGTTTAACTGCGGCTGAAGGCCTAGAAAAATATCTTGGTAATAAATTCGTTGGTGCCAAACGTTTCGGCGTTGAAGGTGGTGAAGCATTCATCCCGATGGTCAACGAAATTATTCAGCGTGCAGGTTCTGTAGGCTGTAAAGAAGTTGTGATCGGTATGCCTCACCGCGGCCGTTTAAACCTTCTTGTTAACATCATGGGTAAGAACCCGGCTGACCTGTTTGGTGAGTTCGAAGGTAAATCTATTCACAAGAAAGGTTCTGGTGACGTTAAGTATCACCAAGGCTTCTCTTCAAACGTGATGACTCCAGGTGGCGAAGTTCACTTGGCATTGGCGTTTAACCCGTCACACCTTGAAATCGTTGGCCCTGTGGTTGAAGGTTCAGTACGTGCACGTCAAGTACGTCGTAAAGACATTGGCGGCGATGACGTATTGCCACTAATCGTACACGGTGATGCTGCATTTGCAGGTCAGGGCGTTAACCAGGAAACTTTCCAGATGTCACAAACTCGCGGTTATACCGTGGGTGGTACAGTGCACATTGTAATTAACAACCAGGTTGGTTTCACGACGTCTGATCCACGTGACGCACGTTCTACAGAATACTGTACTGACATCGCAAAAATGATTCAGGCACCGATCTTCCATGTGAATGGTGATGATCCTGAAGCTGTGGTGTTCATTTCACAATTGGCACATGACTTCCGTCATACCTTCCGTAAAGACGTTGTGATTGACATGTTCTGCTACCGTCGTCGTGGTCATAACGAAGCGGATGAGCCAGCTGCAACTCAACCAATGATGTATCAAGTGATTAACAAGAAAGCGACTACGCGTACGCTTTATGCGGATCAATTGGTACAACAGGGTGTTCTTGATCGCGCAAGTGCAGATCAGATGGTTGAGAACTATCGTGCAGACCTAGAAGCGGGTAATCACGTTGCTAATGCACTGGTACTTGAACCAAACAAAAAAATGTTTGTGGACTGGACACCTTATTTAGGTCATGAGTACACAGACGAGTGGGATACAACTTTCCCAATCGAACGTCTAAAAGAGCTTGGCAAGAAAATGCGTGAGCTTCCTGAAGGCTTCGTAATGCAGCGTCAAGTTGCAAAAGTAATTGATGATCGTCTGAAAATGCAAACGGGCGAGATGCCATTGAACTGGGGTGCTGCTGAAACTCTGGCGTATGCAACTGTACTAGATGATGGTTACTTGCTTCGTTTAACGGGTGAAGACGTAGGTCGTGGTACTTTCTCACACCGTCATGCAAAACTGCATAACCAGGTAGATGGCTCAACTTATCTTCCGCTGTGTAACCTGAAAGAAAACCAGCCGCGTACTGCAATCTATGACTCTTTATTGTCAGAGATGGCTGTATTGGCATTTGAATATGGTTATGCGACGACTCTTCCTAAGAGTTTGATCATCTGGGAAGCGCAATTCGGTGACTTCGCAAACTGTGCACAAGTGGTAATTGATCAGTTTATCTCATCTGGTGAAACCAAATGGGAACGTGTATGTGGCTTGACCATGCTTCTTCCTCACGGTTTTGAAGGTCAAGGTCCAGAGCATTCATCTGCACGTTTGGAACGTTTCTTGCAGCTATGTGCTGAAGACAACATGCAAGTCATCACACCGACCACGCCTGCGCAGATTTTCCACGCATTACGTCGTCAAGCGATTCGTCCAATCCGTAAGCCATTGATTGTTACTTCGCCGAAATCTTTACTTCGTCACAAGCTTGCTGTATCTAGCCTTGAAGAGCTTGCAAACGGTACATTCCAAACCGTGATTGATGAAGTAGACAACATCAACAAGTCAGATGTAACCCGTCTGGTACTGTGTGGTGGTAAGGTGTATTACGACCTAGTTGAAAAACGTCGTGAAAAAGAATTGAACAACACTGCAATTGTACGTATTGAACAATTATATCCATACCCAGAAAAACGCCTGGCAGAAGTGCTTGCGCAATATGCAAACGTTAAAGAACTTGTTTGGGCGCAAGAAGAACCGAAGAACCAAGGCGCTTGGTTGTTCATCGCACCGCGTCTATATGACGACGTGATGAAAGCGGGTAAACAAGTACGTATTAGCTATGCAGGCCGTGAAGCTTCTGCTGCACCGGCATGTGGTTCACCATATTTGCATGCAAAACAACAAGCTCAGCTCATCAACGACGCGCTTGCGATCGACGCTGAATAATCCAGGAGATTCTAAGTAATGGCAACCGAAATTAAAGCACCGGTATTCCCAGAGTCAGTTGCGGACGGTACGATCGCAACTTGGCACAAACTACCAGGTGAAGCAGTGTCACGTGATGAAGTGATCTGCGATATTGAGACTGATAAAGTTGTTTTAGAAGTTGTTGCTCCTGCAGACGGTACACTTGCATCTATTATTAAAGGTGAAGGCGATACTGTTCTTTCAGCTGAAGTCATTGCACAGTTTGAAGAAGGTGCTGTTTCTGGCGCTACGCAAACTCAAGCAGTTCAGTCTGAAGAGAAAGTTGAACAAGCTGCTGCGCAAACTGAAGCGGGTAATGCACCGATCGTTGAACGTCAACAAGTACAGGATCAGGCTCCAGCAGTGCGTAAAGCATTGACTGAATCTGGTGTTGCAGCTGCTGACGTTGCAGGTACAGGCCGTGGCGGTCGCATCACGAAAGAAGATGTGGCAAATCATCAGGCCAAACCGGCAGCACCTGCAGCGCAACCATTAAGCGTTGCAGTGGGCGAGCGTATCGAAAAACGTGTTCCTATGACTCGCCTTCGTAAGCGTGTTGCTGAACGTTTACTTGCAGCGACTCAAGAAACTGCAATGTTGACCACGTTCAACGAAGTGAACATGAAACCAATCATGGAAATGCGTGCTCAATACAAAGATGCATTCGAGAAGCGTCATGGTGCGCGTCTTGGCTTCATGTCATTCTTCGTTAAAGCAGCAACTGAAGCACTTAAACGCTATCCAGCGGTAAATGCTTCAATTGATGGCGATGACATCGTGTATCACGGTTACTACGACATCGGTGTTGCAGTTTCATCTGAGCGTGGTCTAGTGGTTCCTGTTCTTCGTGATACAGACCGCATGAACTATGCTGAAGTTGAAAATGGCATCCGTGCATATGCTGGCAAGGCACGTGACGGTAAACTGGGTATCGAAGATATGACTGGCGGTACATTCACCATTACTAATGGTGGTACTTTCGGTTCATTGCTTTCTACACCAATTCTAAATACGCCACAAACTGCGATTCTGGGTATGCACAAAATCCAGGAACGTCCGATGGCGGTGAATGGTCAAGTAGAAATCTTGCCAATGATGTACCTTGCACTGTCTTATGACCACCGTTTAATCGATGGTAAAGAAGCAGTTGGTTTCCTTGTAACAATCAAAGAATTGTTAGAAGAGCCAGCGCGTCTGATCCTTGATCTTTAATTTTTAAGAATATATTTATGGGCTTAGGGCGGAAACTCTAGGCCCATTTTTGGAGATAAACATGTCTCAATTCGATTTAGTCGTAATTGGTGGTGGCCCGGGCGGCTACGAAGCAGCAATTCGTGCAGCTCAACTTGGTTTCAAAGTTGCGTGTATTGAAAAACGTATTCATAAAGGTAAACCCTCTTTAGGCGGTACTTGCTTGAACGTGGGTTGTATCCCGTCTAAAGCATTACTTGACTCTTCTCATCGTTATGAAGATACCGTTCATCACCTAGATGACCATGGTATTACGACTGGTGAAGTTAAATTCGATCTTTCTAAAATGCTGGCTCGTAAAGACAAAATCGTAAACCAATTGACTATGGGTATCGATGGCCTGCTTAAAGGTAACGGTATTGAATGGTTAAAAGGTACGGGTAAACTCCTTGCTGGTAAAAAAGTTGAGTTTGTGTCTCACGAAGGCGAAACTCAAATTTTAGAACCTAAGTACGTGATTCTTGCGACTGGTTCTGTACCGGTAAATATTCCTGTGGCTCCTGTAGATCAAGACATCATTGTTGACTCTACTGGCGCGCTTGAATTCCAAGAAGTACCTAAGCGTTTAGGTGTAATTGGTGCGGGCGTAATCGGTTTAGAACTTGGTTCTGTATGGCGTCGTTTGGGTGCGGAAGTTGTTGTATTTGAAGCAATGGATGCATTCTTACCAATGGCTGACAAAGCATTGGCAAAAGACTACCAAAAAGTTTTGACTAAACAAGGTCTTGATATCCGTGTAGGCGCGAAAGTTGCTGGCACTGAAGTTAACGGTCGTGAAGTTACGGTTAAGTACACTCAAGGTGGCGAAGACAAAACTCAAACTTTCGACAAGTTGATCGTTTGTGTAGGCCGTCGTGCTTATGCAGAAGGCCTATTGGCTGATGATTGCGGTATCAAACTGACTGAACGTGGTCTGGTTGAAGTAAACGATTGGTGTGCAACTTCAGTTGAGGGCGTATACGCAATTGGTGACTTGGTACGTGGTCCAATGCTTGCACATAAAGCAATGGAAGAAGGCGTAATGGCAGTTGAGCGTATTCACGGTCATGCTGCACAAGTGAACTACGACACGATTATTTCTGTAATTTACACACACCCAGAAGCGGCGTGGGTAGGTTTAACAGAAGAGCAAGCAAAAGAAAAAGGCCATGAAGTAAAAACTGGTCAATTCGGCTTTGCTGCGAACGGTCGTGCAATGGCTGCTGGTGAAAATGCTGGTTTCGTGAAGTTTGTTGCTGATGCAAAAACTGACCGTCTACTCGGTATGCACGTAATCGGGCCTGCTGCGTCTGATATCGTTCACCAAGGTATGATCGCACTTGAGTTTGTATCTTCAGTTGAAGATCTACAGTTGATGACTTTCGGTCACCCGACATTCTCTGAAGTGGTACATGAAGCTGCACTTGCAGTTGATGGTCGCGCGATTCACGCGATCCAACGTAAGCGTAAGTAATTCGAAAAAAGAGCGACTTAGGTCGCTCTTTTTACATTTCATGGTTGTTTTTATTGGAACAATCATCTAAAAATAAAGATAACGATTTTAAGAAATGCTGGTGCTGCTTTGACGGACGTCTGGGTGCTAGTGGGTTATAACAAGGCAAAGAAGTAATAAAAGGTTATTCAATGAATTTACATGAGTATCAAGCAAAAGCGCTATTAAAAAAATATGGTATGCCTGTGCAGGAAGGAATACTTGCCACCAATGCCGATGAAACGGTGCATGCTTTCGAGCAGCTGGGTGGAAAGTTCGCAGTATTGAAAGCACAGGTGCATGCGGGTGGCCGGGGTAAGGCTGGTGGGGTAAAAGTGGTGAAATCGGCTGCCGAGGCTGCTGAATATGCCAACCAGATTATTGGTTCACGCTTGGTGACTTATCAAACGGATGCCAATGGTCAGCCAGTCAATAGCATTTTAGTCTCGGAAGATGTTTATCCGGTTGAGCGCGAGCTGTACTTGGGCGCTGTTGTAGATCGCTCGACTCGCCGCATCACTTTTATGGCATCAACTGAAGGCGGTGTTGAAATTGAGAAAGTGGCCGAAGAAACCCCTGAAAAAATTATTAAAGTTGAAGTTGATCCTTTAGTCGGTCTAATGCCATTTCAGGCGCGTGAAGTTGCTTTTGCACTTAAACTCAAAGATGGACAAATTAATCAGTTTGTTAAAGTCATGACGGCTGCTTATCAGGCATTTGTAGATAATGATTTTGCACTTTTCGAAATCAATCCGTTGTCTGTGCGTGAAAATGGCGACATTCTGTGTGTTGATGCCAAAATCGGAATTGATTCGAATGCGCTGTACCGTTTGCCTGAAGTGGCCGCATTACGTGATAAGTCTCAGGAAAATGAACGTGAGCTAAAAGCGTCTGAGTTTGATCTGAACTATGTAGCGTTGGAAGGTAACATTGGTTGTATGGTCAATGGTGCCGGTCTTGCCATGGCAACCATGGATATTATTAAGCTTTATGGCGGTCAACCAGCCAACTTCCTGGATGTTGGTGGTGGTGCGACCAAAGAGCGCGTGATTGAAGCCTTTAAAATTATCTTGGCAGATACTTCTGTGCAGGGTGTATTGATTAATATTTTTGGTGGAATTGTGCGTTGTGACATGATTGCTGAAGCAATTATTGCAGCGGTTCAGGAAGTAAATGTGACCGTTCCTGTGGTTGTTCGCCTCGAAGGCAACAATGCGGAACTGGGTGCAAAATTACTGGATGAATCAGGTTTGAAATTGATTTCTGCACATGGTCTTGCTGACGCTGCAGAAAAAATCGTTGCTGCTGTAAAAGCTTAAAGGGGTATTGATCATGAGCGTATTAGTTAATAAAGACACTAAAGTATTGGTACAGGGCTTTACAGGTAAAAACGGTACATTCCATTCTGAACAGGCTCTGGCCTATGGTACCAAAGTTGTGGGTGGTGTAACCCCAGGTAAAGGTGGTCAAACCCATCTAGAATTGCCTGTATTTAATACCATGCGTGAAGCGGTGAAAGAAACGGGTGCAGATGCTTCGGTGATTTATGTTCCGGCCCCCTTTGTACTGGATTCTATTGTTGAAGCGGTTGATTCTGGCATTGAGTTAATTGTGGTGATTACTGAAGGTGTACCGACCATCGATATGCTTAAAGCCAAGCGTTATCTGGAAACCAATGGTAATGGCACACGTCTGATCGGACCAAACTGTCCGGGTATTATTACGCCGGGTGAATGTAAGATCGGGATCATGCCGGGGCATATTCATCAGCCGGGTAAAATCGGGATTATTTCGCGTTCAGGCACACTGACTTATGAGGCTGTGGCGCAAACCACAAAACTCGGTTTAGGTCAGTCGACTTGTATCGGTATTGGTGGAGACCCAATTCCGGGCATGAACCAGATTGATTGCTTGAAATTGTTCCAGGAAGATCCGCAAACTGAAGCCATTATCATGATTGGTGAGATTGGTGGTACAGCTGAAGAAGAAGCAGCTGAATATATTCAATCGAATGTGACTAAGCCAGTTGTTGGTTATATTGCGGGTGTAACTGCACCTAAAGGCAAACGTATGGGTCACGCAGGTGCGATTATTTCAGGTGGTAAGGGCACAGCTGAAGAAAAATTTGCTGCCTTTGAACGTGCGGGTATGGCGTATACGCGTAGTCCTGCTGAACTTGGTTCGACCATGCTGCAAGTGTTAAAAGATAAAGGTTTGGCTTGATATTCACATTAGACCTTTAATAAAAAAGCTCCCAGATGGGAGCTTTTTTATATCTCAGTCTATTTTTAAGTTTTAGCTTTAAGGCTTTGGGTCATCCCATTAATATCTCCACCCTGAATACCGAGCTCACTCATCAGGCTGTCAATGAGCGGTGCCTGGCTACGATAACGCAGGGCGCTATTCACCACCTGATCTGAAAGAGCAACATTACTATTCTCATGATGGGCATCTGCCTGACAGGCACCGGCATGACCGCCATGTAGGCCATTCACCTGGAGAATCTTGATATCATCAATATTCTCCATTGGCTTGACACTTTCTCTGATAATTTCAGGCAAGTATTTCAGCATGGCCAGACGAATCTGCATTTCGACCTGTTCAGGTGACAGGACGTTATTGGCTTCATTGACCGCACGTGTACCTTCAGCATCCACCTGATACTGTTTCTCCATTGCCTGAGCCAATAGAATTTTCGCATCCGCTTCGCCCTTGGCTTTAAGGCGGACTTTTTCTGCTTCCGCCTCAGCCGCAATCCGCACTGCTTCTGCATCATCTGCTGCCGCTTGTTTGCCAGCTTCAGCGGCAACTGTAATGGCAATTGCATCTTTTTCAGCATGTTCTTTGGCTGCGACCAGCTCAACTGCCTTTTGACGCTCTGCTTGCTGGATTTGACGTACGGTGATGACTTCTTCTTCCGCTTTTACCGCTTGTGCACGCGCCTGATCGGCTTGGGCTTTAGCTTCAGATTCAGCACGTGATTTTTCCGCAATGGCAATGGCGCGGTCCTGTTCAGCGAGTTCAATGGTTTTCTTTTGCTCGACCTGTGCTTTTTGAATCAGCTGAGCCTTTTGAATATTTTCATTTTCGACATCACGGGCGGCCAAAATACGCTTGAGTTCGACTTCTCGTTCAGCGGCAATTTGTGCTTCTTCTGCTTCACGTTTTTTGCCGGCTTCCTGAGCGGCAATTTCAGCCAGCTGTTCAGCACGGCGAATGGCAATTTCACGTTCTTGTTGCAGCTTGGCATATTCTTCTTCACGAATAATTTGCAGGCGCGCCTGTTCAGCTTCCAGATTTTTGGTTTTGATCGCCAGATCGGTATCCTGTTCAATGTGGTTACGCTTGCGGCGACGATCTTCAATGGTTTCAGTGAGCTTGGTCAGACCTTCAGCATCAAATGCATTTTGCGGGTTGAAGTATTTAAATCCGGTCTGATCCAGTCCGGTTAGGGAAACCGTTTCAAGCTCCAGACCATTTTTATGTAAATCTTCCGAAACGACTTGCTGTACTTTTTGTACGAAATCGACGCGTTTTTCATGCAGTTCTTCCATGGCCATTTCTGCAGCCACTGCGCGCAGTGAATCAACGAACTTACCTTCCACCAGATTTTTTAGTTCATTCGGTGACATGGTTTTTTGACCAAGGGTTTGTGCTGCGGTGGCAATTGAATCTGCGGTAGGTTTGACTCGGACATAGAATTCGGCCATGACATCGACTCGCATACGGTCACGGGTAATCAGTGCCTGATCATCAGCACGGCGGACTTCAAGACGTAGGGTATTCATATTTACTGGAATGATTTCATGTAACACCGGAAGCACGATTGCGCCTCCACCTAAAATCACTTTTTCTCCACCCCAACCGGTACGTACAAAGGAAATTTCCTTGCTTGAACGACGGTATAAACGTGCAATGATGAGACCGAAGGTCACCAGTGCTACAAAAATAATTCCCGCAATAATTAAAATATTATATAAATCAAATGTTAACATTGTTATAAAGTCTCAATTGAGTGCTAGCTAAATAAAATTAAAGTGCAATGGCTTGAAAGCCGTTCTTGGTTTTGTGGGTTAGAACTACATTCTGACCTTGATTTAAAATTTGATTGTTTTCTGGTTCAACCAGCACATAATGGGTCTGGCCATGTTGATCCCGGACTTTGGCTTGTGCTGGAGAATTCATTTTGGCATCTCCGAGAATAATGGTCGCGGTACGTCCGATGAGTTCATCACTATGAATCGCAGAGGTTTCATCTTGGGGCAGGAGCTTACTGGCGGCCATGGCAAGAAAGCGCACCACAGGCATACACAGAAACAGGCAGGCCGGAGAAATCAGCCAAACATTAAACAGCTGGCTGGTCAGGCGCTCAAATATGCCCTGAATCAATAAACCGCTTAACCCATAACTGGTCAGAAAAATGATTAGCCAGATAAATAAAGGCAGACGCCCCAGATATAACCAGTCAAATACTTTGCTGAAAACACCCGGAGACTGATCCGGGCTTATTTCTGGTTGCAGGGGATCTTCAGGTAAAAACTGTTCAAAGATATGCTGAGAGCCGCCGCCAAGCAGCAATAGAATACATTCTAGTGCTGCAAACATCAGCATTAGGCTCAGGCTAATACTAAATACGATATTGGATGGATGCGTAAACAGTTCCCACATTTTTTCATCTCTATAATTATGTTTTTAGGAAAAGTATCTGAAAGTTTTTATTGATATAACGATAACAGTAATTGTTGATTTTGTATGCAAAAAAATAACAAAAAACCTTATAAACAAGGATTGAATATATTGATTATTTAATAATTATTAAACTATTAAAATTAATAATAAACTATAAGTTAAATGGATGTTTGAGCAAGTGATGTCATAGCGGCAATAGGAATTCTGAATAGCATGGCATTCTGTGTATGCTTGCCTGAGAAAGATATAGAGATACATCGACCTGAGATACCGTCTTGGTAGTCAATCAGGTTTTGAGATTATTCGACCAATAAATAATCTCTTTGATAGGCAGTCTGATGTTTTAAAACGCCATAAC
>NZ_JBIUAT010000017.1:0-62235 GCF_044547685.1 Acinetobacter sp. NPDC052428 | reverse complement strand
ACTCGATTTGATAAACTGGCACGCAATTATAAATCTATGATTCGTATAGCCTGTATATTTATTTGGTGCAAAGCCAAATGAGGACACACCCTAGTTTAGACCGTTCCGATTGGTCAGGCTCATTCACACCTTTTACATACTCTGAAGTACGACTGACCAAAACTAGCGGAATATTAGGATATTTTTTTAATTCTTCATTTGCCCATTGATTTAGAAGATCACATGAATCCGCACTGTACTCTTTATGATCTATATATCGAATGCCATCCAGTGTAGGACAGCTATCCATAAACCAGGAAATCACACCTGAGTTAAAGTGAGAGGCTGCTGTACCCAAAGAACTTGCTATTGCTGATGCATGACTATCCCCCATTAAAATTGCTAAAATTTTTTCTTTTCCGTACACACAACTCGGCGACCCTATTTTGTCATGAGAGGCATTACACTCTTCACGCCTAGGATCTATATCCCATGTTTCTGCAGCAGCAATCTCTACAATTTTAGGTAATCGAATTTCTTCAAATGGAAGTAGTTTGGCACTGATCGCGATTGCAGATAAACTCGCAAGCAAACCAAAACTAAAGATGACTAGAGCTTGTCTGGAAAGACGAAATTTCGTTAAAAATTGGCGTGAGGGTATTTCAACCAGTAAATAGGAAAGATGCCCCAGTATCAGACTAAGCACCAAACCAAATAGTATCCAGTTTAAATCATCTTGCACACTACCAAAATACAAGCCAACCACAACCGGCCAATGCCACAAGTAAATCGAATATGAACGATCTCCCAACCATTGTGCAACAGGGTGCGTGGTTAACATGGAGTCTTCCTGTTGTGACAATATAACCAGTACTGTACCCAGTACTGGTAACGCCGCCCAAGCAGAAGGCCAAACTAACCCCTTATGAATGATCAACATGGCCAATAACAATAAAAAACATCCCGCTACAAAGTACACCTTGGCAAATCTTTGTAATTGTGGAAATTCTTTCGCAGCTAAATAAACCAACCCACCAGCAACGAACTCCCAGCCTCGAACAGGCACTACGGGTTTCGAATGAGATATCGCGATGCTTAAAAGGAGAGATCCCAGAAATGCAAAACATAATCCGTATAATAAGGTACGGCGTTCCGATTTAATTTTTGTCAGTAGTAACAAGTAAATAGGTAATAATAGATAAAATTGAAACTCAATACCCAATGTCCATGTATGTAATAACCACTTTTCATGAGCAGTGCCATCAAAGTAATTAGAAGTACGCCAGTAATAAAGATTAGAGTTAAAAGACAGAGCACTACTCGATTGCGTACCCAAAAACATATAGTCAGGTAAGGGTAACCAAAACCACCCTAAAACCAGCAAAATAATAATAAGTATCATCAGGGCAGGAAAAATCCGTCTTATCCGTGCCATATAAAAATCAAATAATTTGAAGCTGTTTTTTTCAAGACTGCTGCAAATGATTGCTGTCATCAGGAATCCTGAAATGACAAAAAATATATCTACACCCAAAAAGCCTGCATTAAACCCTGGAACTTTGAAGTGAAAAAACAAGACCATTAATACCGCATAGGCACGCAGTCCATTGATATCTAATCGAAAACCAATATTTGAATTTGGCGGTGTCATCATGTCAACCTGCTCAAAATATTTTTTTAATGTTGGGTTTATAAGTTTATTTTTTGATGCATGATGAAGAAAACTTTGCATTAAATCAGAATGCAGTTAAAAAATTAGACAATACTAGAAGGTTTATAATATCTCTTAACTTTTTAATTATATTCGGTTATTTTTCTTCTTTTTAAAAATTGATTGATATTTACTCAACCTTCTTATCTTCAAACTTGTCTTGTTTGAAGTCAATAGGCTAGACACATAACTCTATAAAAATATTTGTAGGCATCATTCAAAATACTTTTAAGACTAACATCATCACTTATCTAGCTAATTTAGGCTTTTTCGTCGTGCTATAAAGGGTATAACTATCTGATATATCAACTTTCAGTTATAGTCCTCATTACTTTAAATAATTGTTTTGGAAATCAAGCTTCTGATCCCCATCAGCATTTCTCCAAGTCCTGAAAAAATATTAACAGCCCCGCTATACTATTTTTATGTGCGTTTTCCCAGTTCTAAAATGATCACTTCAGCATTTATTTTCTCTGTAATTCATTAACCCCAAATACCATGATTATCATTGGTTGATTATTCATTAATGCATTAAGTCGCTTAAAGAAACCTGCTCTCAACATAGCCACACACCCTAAAATTTTATACAATAGTGCATCCTTTTCCATGGTGCTGCTTTATGACTGCTTGGACTGCTCATGTCACTGTCGCAACTGTCGTTGAAAAAGACGGAAAATTCCTGTTTGTAGAAGAACATACAGAAGGTGTGACACACACGGTATTTAATCAGCCAGCAGGTCATGTTGAATGCGGTGAAACTATTATCGAAGCCGCAATTCGTGAAACCATGGAAGAGACCGGACATACGGTTGAAGTAACTCATCTTTTAGGGATATATACTTATACCCCACCGATGTTCCCGGATCGTACATATTTTCGTTTCTGCTTTTTAGCCAAATCCATTGACTATGACCCAAATGCCACTTTAGATACAGATATTGTCGGCGCAGTCTGGATGACGCTCGATGAACTGATTGAATCTGCTCGCGCGCGTAGTCCATTGGTGATTAAAGCCGTGCAAGATGCGCTTTCAGGTCAAAAATATCCTTTATCGCTCATTTACGAGCACCAGAATTCTCCCTTAATTTCAAATTTGGATGCCTAATCCTATGCAACAACGTGTCATCGTCGGTATGTCAGGTGGGGTAGATTCATCTGTTTCTGCTGCCCTTTTACTTCAACAAGGTTATCAGGTTGAAGGTCTTTTCATGAAAAACTGGGAAGAAGATGACGGCACAGAATATTGCACGGCGATGGATGACCTTGCCGATGCTCAGGCCGTTTGCGACAAAATCGGGATTAAACTGCATACCGCAAATTTTGCCATGGAATATTGGGATCGCGTATTCGAACATTTCCTGGCGGAATATGCAGCTGGCCGTACGCCAAACCCAGACATTTTATGTAATAAAGAAATTAAATTTCGTGCCTTTCTCGATCACGCAGTAAATCTGGGTGCAGATTTTATTGCGACGGGTCATTATTGCCGTCGTGGTGAAACCATGACCAACTCACGTGGTGAAGAATATGCACCTTTATTGCGTGGTGTGGACAACAACAAAGACCAGACTTACTTTCTGCATGCTGTTCATGGTCGTGAAATTAATAAGACCCTGTTCCCTGTCGGTGAAATTGAAAAGCCACAAGTCCGTAAAATTGCAGAAGAATTAGATCTGGTTACTGCCAAGAAAAAAGACTCGACTGGCATCTGTTTTATTGGTGAACGTCGTTTTAATGACTTCTTAAAGCAATATTTACCCGCTCAACCCGGAAAAATCGTGCTGGAAGACGGTAAAGAGGTTGGTGATCATCACGGCTTAATGTACTATACGCTCGGTCAACGCGGTGGTATTGGTATTGGCGGTATGAAAGGCGTTGCTGAAGGTGCCTGGTTCGTATTGCATAAAGATATCGAAGGTAATCGCCTGGTGGTCGGCCAAGGCCATGAACACCCACTCATGCAAAGTACTACACTTTGGAGTGAGGCGATTGACTGGGTCGCAGGTGAGCAGGATATTCCTGAAACAGGTTTCCGTTGCACAGCAAAAACCCGTTACCGTCAGACTGATCAAGCATGTACTGTGTATCAAGATTCAGAATCACTGAATGGTGTTCGTGTTGAGTTTGATGAACCTCAACGTGCAGTGACCCCGGGTCAAAGCGTGGTGTTCTATTCAGGTGAAGTTTGTTTAGGGGGTGGTGTGATTCATCATACCAATGCACCTAAACCTGATTTTATAAAAGGATGAATTCGGCATGACGGAGTTACCATTTCAACCGGCCACAACGTTGAATACTCGTCAAAATCGTGCTTTGGCATTAGCGGGTGTGTTTCAGGCCACCCAGCTGACCCATATGACCGCATTGACGGGTCAGCAAAGCATTGGTGAAAGTGGTAACTTTTATTTTGAACAGTTGATTAGAGCCAGTCTTAATATCCGTCCCGGCAGCAATCAGAATGCCCAGACGCTCGACTTTTTTAATCAACTGGCCGATATTTCCTTAGGTTTAAAAACATTAGAAAGCAGCATTATTCAACCCTTCAATACTTCTCCAAAATCCAGAATTCCAAAACTTTCCAGCACTAAACTTCCCATGAGCTATGCGATGGCACTTCTTCAGTTAGAAAAGAAGGTCTATAGCAATCCCAAATTTGTTGAAATTATTGAACAGTCCCAACAGAAAATTCTCAGACAGCTCTCCTTCTTCGATAATAATTACCTGCACCCCAGCATCATTGCCAATCTCGCTCAAACCTATGTCGATACTGCCGGACAGATTAATCCGCGCATTATGGTGCGTGGTAATGCCGAAGCCTTTAAAGATGCCGGACACACCAACCGGATCCGCGCTTCTTTATTTACCGGTTTGCAAATGGCGCATCTGTGGCGTCAGCTCGGTGGCAGCTCTTGGGGCATGGTATTTGGCAAACGCAAGTTGCTACAAGATATTCAGAATCTAGCGCGTTTACAGTTTCAGGTGGTTTAACTGATGCTGCACGTGTTTCGTTTTACGTTTAATTCCAAAATCTAAGGAATCGATATGAACGCTTTAACTGCACTTTCTCCATTAGATGGACGTTACGCGAGCAAATGTGATGCTCTACGTCCCTTTCTTTCTGAGTTTGGTTTAATCCATGCTCGTGTGACTGTTGAAGTGCGTTGGTTACAAGCGCTTGCAAACCACCCGGAAATTACTGAAGTACCGGCGTTTTCAGGCGAAACTAATGCAGCGCTTGATGCGATTGTGAGCGATTTTTCTGAAAATGATGCTAATCGCATCAAAGAGATCGAACGCACCACCAACCACGACGTTAAAGCGGTTGAATATTTCCTGAAAGAAAAAATCGCCAATATCGATGAACTTAAAAATGCCGGTGAATTTATTCACTTTGCATGTACATCTGAAGATATTAACAACCTGTCGCATGCCTTGATGCTGAAAAGCGGTCGTGATGTACTGGTTGCATCTATGCAGCAAATCATTGATTCAATCGTTGCGCTTTCTGAGAAGCATGCAGACCAGCCAATGTTGTCTCGTACTCATGGCCAAACTGCAAGCCCGACGACTTTGGGTAAAGAAATGGCGAACGTGGCTTACCGCCTTGCACGTCAAATCAAACAGTTCAAAAATGTTGAGCTACTGGGCAAAATCAATGGTGCAGTAGGTAACTACAATGCGCACTACTCTGCTTACCCAGACATCAACTGGCCTGCGCATTCACAAGCATTTGTAGAGTCTTTGGGTCTAGATTTTAACCCGTACACTACTCAGATCGAGCCACACGATTACATGGCAGAACTGTTTGATGCGCTGCGTCGTTTCAACACTATTCTGATCGATTTTAACCGTGACGTTTGGGGCTATATCTCTCTTGGTTTCTTCAAGCAAAAACTGAAAGAAGGTGAAGTCGGTTCTTCAACCATGCCGCATAAAGTTAACCCGATCGACTTCGAAAACTCTGAAGGTAACTTGGGTATTGCAAACGCGGTACTTGCCCACTTAGGTGAAAAATTGCCAATTTCTCGCTGGCAGCGTGACCTTACTGACTCGACTGTACTTCGCAACATGGGTGTTGGTTTTGCGCAAAGCTTAATTGCTTTTGAAGCTTGCTCTAAAGGTGTTGGCAAACTTGAGTTGAACGCTGCGCGTATCAATGAAGACTTGGACAATGCGCAAGAAGTATTGGCTGAACCAATTCAAACTGTAATGCGTCGTTACAACGTTGAAAAACCATACGAAAAACTAAAAGCCCTGACTCGTGGTCAAGCCATGACTCGCGACATGATGGTTGATTTCGTAAACGGTAACGAGTTAGAAGCTGTTCCTGCTGCTGACCGTGCGCGTTTAGCAGAAATGACCCCTGCATCTTATACAGGTAATGCAGCTGAACAGGCCAAACAAGTGGCTGAGCTGATTGCTAAAATCTAATTTGCAATAAGACGAAAAGGCGAAGCTCAGGCTTCGCCTTTTTATTTATAATGTGTTTTATTCTAAAAAAGATATTTCATAATAACGACATGATTGAGCATCGACTTTCTGCCAAACATTACGCGAGCCTGGGTATTTTAATTCTGGCGATTTTGCTTGCCAGTATTCGTCCTTTAGAACTGGAAGCTTATCTCTTGCATCAGGCAGGCACAGTTTTCATGATCATCATGCTGCTCATCTGCCTGTATAAAATCGGGCTGAATTTTTTAAGTTTTAATTTATATATTCTTTTTCTGATTGTTCATGTGATTGCTGCGCATTATCTGTATTCTTATGTGCCTTATAACCAATGGATCGAACAGATTTTTGGCTTTAATCTGAATGAAGCGATGCACTGGTCACGCAATATGTTTGACCGTTTTGTCCATCTGGCCTACGGATTATTACTTTATCCAATTTTCTATCGCCTGTTTCAGGTCTGGTTGCCGCAGCAAAGACCTGTGGTCATTTTCCTGCTGGTGATTCAGTTTGTGGTGGCCAGTAGCATGCTCTATGAATGGCTGGAATGGCTGATTGCCATTGGTTTATCTCCTGAGGAAGCTGAAAACTATAATGGACAACAAGGTGATATGTGGGATGCGCACAAAGACATCTTGCTTGCTACGATTGGCGCGGCGATAACAGGCGGTCTGCAGTTGATACCGAAAAATCAAAAAAACTCACCGAAGTGAGCTTTTAAAATCAGAAACTAATAGCTGAATTAAAGTTTTGGATCACGCATTTAATTACATTCATTTTTTTCAATTATGAATGCGGGCAATATCGCATCCAATCATCTTTCATTTTTTGCAGTTCATTACCCGTCAACATCTCACTGTAATAAATGAAATAGGTTGTATCAGGATATTCAATCTCATGACGGAACATCATGCCACGTAGTGATACAGATAACTCCTCAGGAAAATCATCCTCTAAATAAAGTTCTTCAAATTCATAATTAAAGTAACAATTTTGCGTTGCAAGATATGCTTCAGCTATAGCCATGTTTCTGCTCTAACAATAAAATATGCTTTATTTTATCTGATTAGTTTCAGTGATGGTTTACATTTCATTCGGTTCAACCCATTGAATAAACTTAGATTCTGACAAATGTGGATATTTGAATTTATCTAGATATTCAAAGCAGGCCTTTTGGCCTTGAGGAATTTTATCCAGATGCTTATCGAAGAATAAATGCCGACTATATTGAGCGCCATCAAAGCGAATACTCACACGTTCAAATTCGTTACCACCTCGAACTTTATGCATCTGATAAAACTGCACAACACCACATTCCTTCGATGGAATAACAGGTGGATCATTGGGCTTTAGAAAGCTATACAGCAGAAAGATACAAACGCCGGGTAGAAAACTCAGCCAAAACAAAACCTTCTTAGAATCATCCTGAGTTAATTTTGCTTCAGAATAAAGCATACATAACATCGGAATAAATACGATACTAAAAAACCCAAGCAACAAAATAAACGTGAGCATATGAGCCTAGACTCAATCAAAGTGCTTCACTTATATCATAATAGTATGATTTCAAAAAAAAAGCCCACCGCAGTGAGCTTTAAAATTCATTCAAGATCAACTGAATTAAAGTTTTGGATCACGCATTTGCACCAAATTTGCATTGGCTTTACTTAAGCTTTCCATAACTTTATTCATGACAGTAGGTACCAGTGAATCAGCAATTTGTGCGGCTTGCAGACCCAGCTTTTCGCCCAAAGTTGGTTTCTTGCGGGTCTGGATGGAATAGATATCATGTTGGGGCAACAAGTTGAGCAGATATTCGTCTGAGGTTTGCAGTTTATCCACCAGATTTAGATCCAGCGCATCCCGGCCATACCAATGCTCACCAGTGGCCACTTTTTCAATATTCAGCTGCGGGCGATACTTCTCAACAAAATGTTTGAATAAAGCATGGGTTTGCTGTAATTCTTCTTCAAACTTGGCCTTGCCCTCTTCAGTATTTTCACCAAACATGGTCACGGTACGTTTGTACTGTCCTGCGGTATAGAGTTCAAAGTCGATTTTATTGTCTTTCAGCAGACGGTTAAAGTTGGGGACTTGAGCAACTACACCAATTGAACCGACAATCGCGAATGGTGCAGAAATAATCTCATTGGCGATACACGCCATCATATAACCGCCACTGGCCGCCACTTTATCGACACAGATGGTCAAATGAAAACCTGCCTCACGTAAACGTACCAGTTGAGCTGCTGCAAGTCCATAACCATGTACCATGCCACCCGGACTTTCCAGACGCACCACCACACGGTCACGACCTGCTTTGGCAGTGGCCAGAATCAGGGTGATTTCTTCACGTAAGCCTTCTACCGCAGAAGCCGCCATATCACCTTTAAAATCGAGTACATAGATTTTTTGATTGGTTTTCTTACGCGCACGCGCTTCTTTTGACAGTTGTTGCGATAACTGTAAAAGTTCCAGTTTAGAGCCAGTAGTTTGCGCTATCTTTTTTCGTTGTTCATTGATACGCGCATTGAGATGACTAATACGGATTTCAGCGGACAGTTTCGGAGTATGAAATAACATAAAAAATCTATTCTCTATTTAATTCGGATTTATTCCTTTAGATTAGGTCAATTTCGGTTTTTTTCAACTTTATTTCGAGAATTATTACGATTATCACCATCTATTTCACCTATAAAAAAAGAGCCTTGCGGCTCTTATTCTAGATATCGGATTAACCGAAACGCCCGGTAATATAGGCTTCAGTCAACTGATGATCCGGCTGGGTAAAGACTTTTTCGGTCGAGTTGACTTCAATCAGATCACCCAAATGGAAATAAGCAGTACGATCTGATACACGTGCTGCCTGTTGCATGGAGTGCGTTACAATCGCGATGGTATATTGCGTAGATAGCTCAGAAATCAGCTCTTCCACTTTGGCCGTTGCAATGGGATCCAGTGCCGAACACGGTTCATCCATCAAAATGACTTCCGGACTGACTGCAATGGTACGCGCGATACACAGACGTTGCTGCTGACCACCGGACAAACCTGTACCTGGCTGGTTCAAACGATCTTTCACTTCTTCCCACAAACCAGCTTTACGCAAGCTACCTTCTACAATTTCTTCAAGATCGTACTTGTCACGTGCCAAACCATGCAGCTTCGGACCATAGGAGACATTATCGAAGATTGATTTTGGAAATGGGTTCGGCTTCTGGAACACCATCCCGACTTGAGCACGTAGCAAGACCACATCAAGATTTGGATCATAAATATCCTGATTATCCAGCATCACTTTACCGGTCACACGACAGCTATCAATGGTATCGTTCATGCGGTTTAAGGTACGCAGAAAGGTCGATTTACCACAGCCTGATGGCCCAATAAAAGCAATCACTTCATTTTCATAAATATTCAGGTCAATGCCTTTAATCGCTTCCGCTTCACCATAGTACACATGCACATTAGAAGTACTAAGTTTCACATTCGTCGACTTCGCATCTTTTTTGCTGCTACTTTGCGTATCGAACTGGGAAACAAACGGAGTTGCTGGCTTTTGAGTTGCCTCATCCGAGGTGAATTGTGTCTGTTGTGGATTCACGATTTGATCCTTTTTTAAGGAATTTTGAATAACAGTTGTGTTCATGATTCTGCCCCTATTACCAACGGACTTCAAATTTCTTACGTAACCAGATGGCCAAGCTGTTCAAGCTGATCATCATGGCCAGAAGTACAATAATTGCTGCTGCGGTACGCCCTTCAAAGAAGTTACGCAACTCATTGCCTTGCCATAAGAAAATCTGTACAGGTAAAGCCGTTGACTGATCAAATGGTGTGGCTGGAACGCTGGCAACAAAAGCACTCATTCCGATTAATAACAATGGTGCAGTTTCACCCAAAGCTTGTGCAACTCCGATGATTGCGCCCGTCAAAATACCCGGTAAAGCCAAAGGCAAGACATGATGGAATACTGTCTGGATGCGGGAAGCACCGAGTCCTAAAGCTGCCTGACGAATCGAAGGCGGAACGGCTTTGAGTGATGCACGTGTGGTAATGATCACGGTTGGCAAGGTCATCAGACTCAGTACTAGACCACCCACCAATGGTGCTGACAGTGGCAAATGCATCCAGCCAATGAAGATCGCTGCACCCAATAGACCGAAAACAATCGATGGTACAGCTGCCAAGTTATTGATATTGACCTCAACCACATCGGTGATCCAGTTCTTCGGTGCAAACTCTTCCAGATAGACCGCCGATGCCACCCCGATTGGAATCGAGATAAAGATCACGATCATCATCATGAACAGTGAGCCCATGAAGGCGCCTGCCAAGCCAGAAGTTGCCGGTGAGCTGCGCGAATCAGGACTGGTAAAAATATTGGTATTAAAACTGTTTTCAATCACACCAGCGGCTTTCATCTCGTCCGCCACCTGACGTACTTCAGGACTGAGCTGCTGCTGTTCATCAGGGAGATCACGGTCAATATTTCCCGCCAACCAGACATCGATATTGGCATCCGCCAGAATTTTCACTTCCTTACTTTGACCAACCAGACTCGGATCATTCATGACCATGTCACGCAAGCGGTAAGCTTCTGAACTGGTATATAAAAAACCCAGTTCATCACGCTGGCTTTCCAGCTTGCTGTCTTTGGCGATCATACCGTTGATAATCAACGCATCCCAATCCACCATTCCGACTTCGGTCTGCCATGCGATAAAGCGATCTTCAAACTGTGCTGGAGATTCTCCTGCAGCTGGCTTTGGTTTTGGACCAATATCCACAATGGCTGGATCGAAATGAATCGGCAAACTCATGCTGCTTTGCCAGAATGCAGGCAAACCTTTGGATAAAATACTCCCGAACAGCAATACCACAAAGAACAGACCTGCCAGTACCGCAGAGAAACCAAATAAACGGAAGGTTTTTTCTTTACGATGACGTCGTGCCAAAGAGCTTTGAATGGTCTTCTTACGCTTTTCACGCAGCTCGGCGGCGATGGATGGATCAATACGCTGATCCACAGGCGTTGTATTTGAAGTACTCATTAGTCGTATTGCTCACGATATTTACGCACGATGATCAGTGCAACAATGTTCAAACCTAAGGTAATGACGAATAGCGTCAGTCCTAGCGCAAAGGCCACCAGTGCTTGCGGACTTGCAAAATCGGTATCGCCAGTTAGCTGATTCACGATAGTAATCGTGACCGTAGATACGGCTTCAAGCGGATTGGCATGCAACTGCGGACTGTTCCCGGCTGCAAGAACCACAATCATGGTTTCACCAATCGCACGTGATGCCGCCAACAGGAACGCACCGATAATACCCGGTAGGGCTGCGGGTAAAACCACCTGACGAATCGTTTCAGATTTGGTCGCCCCCAAGCCCAAAGAACCATCACGTAAGGCACGCGGCACCTGAGTGATGATGTCGTCTGACAAAGAAGATACAAATGGAATGATCATGATGCCCATGACCAGACCGGCGGTCAGCGCACTGGTGGCATTAATTTCGAGTCCGACCAGAGCACCCATGCTTTTAAGGAATGGACCGATGATCATCAAGGCAAAGACACCATAGACAATCGTAGGAATACCCGCCAACACTTCAATCGTAGGTTTTGCCCAAGAGCGGAATCGCGGTGAAGCATATTCTGCCAGATAGATCGCAATCATCAGACCAACCGGAACTGCAACTAAAAGTGCGATCCCGCTGACCATGAGCGTGCCCCAGAGCAGTGGCAATAAACCATAACTGCCTTCAGCACTGCCAGAGGTGCTAAACCCTGGGTTCCATTGAGTACCAAAGAAGAAATCCAGTGGGCTGACAAAGCTGAAGAAACGCATTGCCTCGCCAAACATCGACATCACAATCCCGAGAGTGGTCAGAATCGCCACACCCGAACACAATGCCAGGCCGATATTAATCATTTTTTCGACTTGGTTACGTGCACGGAATTCCTGGCTAATATGTTTCTTGGCCCAGACCAGACCAGCCAGCGCCGCCGAAATCACCACTGCCAATTTGGCAAACGTACCAATGGTCGAGAATTTAGCCAGCTGTTCCGCAGCTGCGACTTCATAGGCTGCAGGTGTATCACTCACCCCGAAACCTGAGGCAAGTGCTTGAACGCGATCAATCACAACACTCAGACTTGCCGGATCCAGACTGGCCGAAACATTTTCTGGCAAATGGTTGAGTACCACCTGCTCCAGAAAAGTGGGTTCCACCATATTCCAAACAATCAAAATTAAAAACGCAGGGATACCACACCATAGTGCAACCAGGGCACCATAATATCCGGGACGCGAGTGTAAGTTTGCAGAATTGCTTCCCTTACCTGCTAAGCTACGGCTTTTACTTAATCCGATTTGATAGGCTATGGCCATGATGGCCAATAACACACCTATAAGTAGCAGATTCATGTATTCTCCACTGTTTTTTCAATTTTCATGGTTTGAAAAAACTTGTTTATCGCAAAAAGCCGATGGTAGGTTGACCCTACCACCAGCATTTTCAAAATCATTTATTACTTCACAACGACCGCTTTACCAGCCTTGAAATTTACCAGGACTGCTGCACGTTCTTTATCAGACATTGAAATCAGACCTGCTTTTTCCAGCTTAGAGCCTTTGCCAGATACTTTCTTGTTCAGGAAGTATTCTGTGAACTGCGGTAAGCCTTTGATTGATTTCAAGTGCTCGCCTTTTACGTAGAAGAACAATGGGCGCGATACCGGATAAGCACCATTCAAGATGGTCTTTTCAGAAGGCGCTACATTGTTCACTGTGGCAACACGTAGACGGTCACGGTTCTGGTCATAGAAACCTAGGCCAAACACACCTACCGCACTTGGAGAAGTTTTTAAACGTGCCAATGTTTCGGTATAGTCACCGGCAATCTCAACCACACGGCCATCTTTACGGAATGTTGTACAAGCTTTTTTCTTGGCATCTTTATCTAGAGACTTAATTGCAGCGTACGTTTCACAACCTGCATCCACCATTTTCTCCTGGAAGACTTCGCGCGTACCATGATTCGACGCAGGAATTACCAGGGTGATAGGTTCATTTGGAAGTGCTTTGTCAATTTGGTTCCAACGCGTGTACGGGTTAGCGACCATTTTGCCATTTGATGGAAGTTGTGCAGCAAGTGCAGCGAAGACATGTTGTGGACGTAACTTATAAGCCGCTTTATTGGCATTCGATGCAAATACAATACCGTCATAACCAATTTTGATTTCTAGGACTTGGTTAACGCCATTCTTTTTACATTCTGCCAGTTCAGTACTTTTGATTTGACGAGAAGAGTTTGCGATATCAATCGTGTTATCACCCACGCCATTACAGAACTGCTTTAAACCACCTGAAGAACCGCCAGAACCGACAACTGGTGTTTTAAACTGTGGAAAAGTATTACCGAATTCTTCTGCCACGATACTGGCATATGGAAGTACAGTTGAAGAACCTGCAATTTGAATGGTGTCACGTGCTGCGTGTGCAGTCGTTACAGCAGTTGCCCCGGTTACTGCTAATGCTAAAGCTATATTTGTAAAGCGCATTCTAGTATCTCTCTCATTTATGCAAATTTGGAGTACACCACTTTTTATTCAGTTTTGTACTTCTTTCGATACCTGCATTTTGATTTTAGAATATGACAGATAAGTTACAGCTTTATTACGATTTAGTGATTTTTCATCTAGCGGTTTTTTCTTGATTAAATTTTTATGGATTTCAATGATTAAGTTCTTTTTGTCATTCACTTCATTAAAAAATTTTAGACCAATGACATGTAACAATTTTTATAAACCTGAACTCAGGATAAATCCTGCTCCCCAGTTTTACATAAGCCTATGACAAATAAATAACAGGCCAAACGGGATTCAGACCTTCCGTGTTTTTGTGAGGAATTTCGATCTGGGAAAGGACCTTTTTTTATTTTTAAGCGCACAAAAAAGGAGATCATTTCGATCTCCTTTTTTTCACACCACCATCACTTATGCAATGGGTGGCGTATAAGTACCGTCAGCGATTGAATCTTTGATACGATCCGCTTCTGCAAGCACTAATGCCAGCAAGTTCTTCACGTTATCAAGCGTTGCAACCGGGCTTAAAGTAGTCATTTTCAGAGACTGAACCTGACCAACTTTCGTCACACCAATGTTCGCTTCACCACGCGCAAACAGTTCGTCTGCTACGTTTTGATTGAGCGTATCGAGTAATTCAACCGGATATCCCGCTGGAACCACACGGAACAAGACAGACGCGAATTGAGGCTCAAGCAGAAGCTCCAGACCATCAGTCGCTTTAATGTAGTCTGCCACATCACGGGTTAATTTCACGCCATGATCGATCATCGAACCATAAAGCTCTTCGCCCAGTGCTTCCACCGTCATCCACAATTTCAGAGCATCAAAACGACGCGTGGTTTGTAGCGACTTAGACACCAGATTCGGAACGCCGTGTTCTTCATCATAGGCAGAGTTCAGATACTCAGCTTCATAATGCATGAAACGGTAGTTCGCTTCATCTTTTAACAAGAACGCACCACAAGAAATGGTCTGGAAATAATGCTTATGGAAATCAAGCGTGATCGAATCCGACAGCTCAATCCCGTCCAGCATAGAACGATAGTCATTGGATAGAATCAGTGCACCACCCCATGCCGCATCGATGTGCATCCACGCGCCATATTTATTGGTGATTTCACGAATTGCTTTCAATGGATCAATCGCACCAGCATCCGTTGTACCCGCTGTTGCCACCACACATGCCACGATCTTGCCTTCAGACTGAAGATGCGCCATGGTTTTTTCCAGTGCATCTACGTCCATCTGTGCATTTTCATTCACAGGAACAGTGACCACTGACTGGAAGCCCATGCCCATCATCGCCATGTTCTTTTGCACAGAGAAATGTGCATTTTCAGAACAGATGACTTTGACATTACGCATCGCATCCGCAGGAATACCATCGCGCTGAACCGACCACGGATTACCATTTTCGTCTTTCCAGTTTTTCGCGATGCAAGCATCACGCGCAAGCAATACGCCCATCAAGTTAGACTGCGTACCACCAGAAGTGAACACACCGGCCTGACCCGCACCATAGCCGACTTTTTGACGTAACCAGTCAATCAGCTGAACTTCCATCAACGAACCGGCCGGGCTTTGATCCCATGAGTCCATTGACTGGTTGGTTGCGTTAATCAGCACTTCCGCGATCTGACTGGTCACCATTGTTGGACAGTGAAGATGCGCAAGTGAGTGCGGATGATGAACTTTTAAGCTCTTATTGAGGAATAGCTCAACCATACGCTCAAGAGATTTTTCTACACCTAAACCTTCTTTCGAAGGATTAAATGCAATCGCACTGCGTAGCTCTTTAATGCTGCCACCAGTGTACATTTTGTCGTTTTGCAACCATGCCGCAACCGCTTTGGTCGCTTGGTCCATGCCAGCCTGATAGTCAGCAATGGATGCAGCATCATTGCATAGTAACGCTTTACGATGTTCTGCGAAATCTACCATGAATTATGCGCCTCGAACTGCAACTAGTGCTTCAGCAACCGATTTTTTGAAACGAGCAATCACTTCAACACATTCGTCTTGAGTAATGATCAACGGGCAAAGTAAACGAATCACTGTACCGTTACGACCACCTTTCTCAAGCAATAATTTATTGTTGAAACAAGCGGTTTGGATCGCTGCAGCCAACTGACCATCAGCAGGCAAAGAACCCATATGATCCGCATCTTTGCGCTCATCTACGATTTCAACACCGATCATCAGACCACGGCCACGCACGTTACCGATACATGGGAATTCAGCAGCCAGTTTTTTCAATTCAGCTTGCAGGAAATCACCACGCTCTTGTGCATTTTGCGCCAGGTTCTGTTCTTTAATGGTATTGATCGTTGCAAGACCTGTACCCATCGCCAATTGGTTACCACGGAAAGTACCGGTATGACCAGCAGGTTGCCATGCATCGAACTTGCGTTTAATACCTAAGACTGCAAGCGGCAAGCTACCACCTACGGCTTTAGACATCACTACAACATCAGGTTCGATACCTGCGTGTTCGAATGCAAACATTTTGCCTGAACGTGCGAAACCAGCCTGAACTTCATCAAGAATCAACACGATGTTGTGTTTTTCAGTCACTTCACGGATTTTTTGCAACCATTTTACTGGTGCAGTTACCACACCACCTTCACCCTGAATCGCTTCAAGAATCACAGCTGCAGGTTTGGTCACACCACTTTCTACATCTTCAATGAAGTTTTCAAAGTAGTAAGTCAGGGCATCAACACCCGCTTCACCGCCAAGACCCAATGGGCAACGGTATTCATGCGGATACGGCATAAACTGTACACCCGGCATCAAGCCGTTCACTGCATTTTTCGCAGACAGGTTACCTGTCATTGCCAATGCACCATGAGTCATACCGTGGTAGCCGCCAGAGAAGCTGATCACTGAGCTACGACCGGTAAAGGTTTTCGCCAGTTTAATCGCAGCTTCGGTTGCATCTGCACCGGATGGACCACAGAACTGCAAGCAGTACTCTTCTTGGCCACCTGGAAGATAAGAAAGAAGTGCTTCAGTAAAAGCATCTTTTAAAGGAGTAGTAAGATCCAGCGTATGCAATGGTAAACCGCTTGCAATCGTATCCTGGATACTTTGAATGACTGCAGGATGATTATGGCCTAAAGCCAACGTCCCTGCCCCAGCTAAACAATCAAGGTACTCAGTACCTTCAACATCGGTAACCCAGCAACCTTGTGCTTTCGCTATCGCTAACGGTAATTTACGTGGATAACTACGCACATTCGATTCCATCTGACTTTGGCGAGTCAAGTAGTATTCGTTTGTGGAATTGGTGGCAGGGTTTACAGAAGTAACGCTCATATCGAATTACCATCTCTGATATGGGTGAAAGAAATAAGTCTGGTGACGTTTGGTCCTTTGACTCGGCGCTTTATAAAAGGTTCTAGCTAGCAGTTTTGTATTCGAATAACTAGGAGGCGGATGATACCGAATTTTTCAGGAAAATAAACAACTTTCAGTCACATTTTGTCCTAATCTTTATCGAAAAAAAACATCATGCTAATCCATCCCCTAAATCATCATCTTACAGTGTGACAGCAGAAAGAAAAGCGTGTTCTTTTATGCTTTTTTGTAGCGCAGGCGACATTCAGGTAATCAGTCTCAAAATTATTCATTAAGCATTTAATTATTAAAAATAAATATAAATTAAATAATGAGATAAAATTAAAGAAAATTTAACACTCTTACGACAAATATTTCGTAAAAAGATCACAATTGAGATTTAATATTTTAACAACGGCCTAGATGGCCAATTTTAAGAAAAACAGGACAATTTCATGCGTCTCTTAGCACTTACCAGTTTGATCCTTGCCGGCACCCTCGCCACAGGCGCATTTGCAGCTCCTGCTGAATCTCTGAATTATAATGTTGTTAATCTTTCAGCAGAGGCTAGCCGTGAAATCTCAAATGATGAAATGCATGCTGTGCTTTATATTGAAAAATCCAACAAACAGCCGGCTGAACTGGCCACTCAAATTAACCAGCTGATGAATCAGGCGATCGCCACAGCACGCAAATATCCAACTGTGAAAATCGAGACAGGTGCGCAAAGCACTTACCCGATTTATGACAATGATAACCGCAAACTGAAAGAATGGCGTGGTCGCGCCCAGATTCGTCTAGAATCAAAAGATTTTAAAGCGACATCTCAATTGATTGCTGAATTACAACAGCACTTCCAAACCCAGTCAATTAATTTCAAGGTATCTGACGAAAAGCGTAAAAAAGTTGAAAGCGAGCTGATGATTGAAGCCACCAAAAACTTCCAGCAACGCGCACAGGCACTCACTCAGACCTGGAACAAACCGAGTTATCAACTGGTGAACTTAAACCTGAATACTAACAATTATACACCACAGCCAGTACCGCGTATGGCCATGATGAAATCTGCATCTGCTGATATGGCGGTTCCTGAGCAGGAAGTTGCGGCGGGCGAATCGCAAATGACGGTCAGCGCGAATGGGGCGATTCAGTTTAAATAAGACTTCATTATATTATTCGGACTTTTAAGAACCACTCTTTTGAGTGGTTTTTTATCATGTGAATATTCTTTAAAAAGCAAGGCTACAAATTCATACAAACTCAGGTAGGAATTGAGGCTTGACCGGTTTAGAGTAACGGACATTTGTTCCAGTCCTCTCTGCTCATGTCCCTTGACCAACTGAACCTTCAGCTGTTTCATATCTTAAATGTACCCGACCAAGCCTCAATCTGGATGATCAACTATGCCTCCCTGATTGCGCATGACCTGGTTTATCTTTTTTTGCTGATTTTTGCTATTGCCTGGTTCCGTGGTAGTTACGAAGTAAAAACAGGGATTATTAAAGCCTTCATCTTTACAGCTATTACATTATTGATGAGTGAAGTATTGTCTGCGGTACTCAATACCCCACGCCCGTTTGTGATAGATGTTGGCCGCACCCTGATTGAACATGCACCGACTGGTTCTTTTCCCAGCAACCATATGAGTATTTTTAGTGGGATTGCCTTCGCCTATTATTTTTCACCGCAGCGAGACTTGGGAAGAATTCTAATCTGGACCGCTTGGCTGGTAGCGTGGTCGCGTGTATATGTCGGTGTGCATTTTCCAATTGATATGCTGGGTGCATTCCTGATGGCAATAATAGTAAATTTAGCTGGCTTGCCGCTGTGGTGGAAATATGAGAATCAAATCATAAACTTTATTTTGGGTATTCATTATTGGTTATTTTCGCCTTTAATTCGAATGGGCTGGATTAAATAAATCTAATTAAAATGTCATAAAAAACCCGCTCGAAAGCGGGACTTTTTGAATCTCTAAACTTGAATCTGAATAACTTAGTAGATCGCCATATGATTGCGATGAATCATTTCTAGTGAACGAGCTTCACCCAAAACTTGATGCACTTTATCTGATGCCAGACCACGGACAATATCGGCCGAACGCGAACTAAAATTAACACGACCGACCGCAATCCGGTGACCTTGTGTGTCGACACATTCAACCACATCACCGCGTTCGAAATGGCCCTCAACCGCTTTCACCCCTACAGGCAATAAGCTGCGATGATTGTCTTTAATAGCTTTTACTGCACCATCATCAATCACCAAACGACCTGCGGTTTGCAAGTGAGCCGCCAACCATTGCTGATGCGCTGTCATCCGGTCTTTGTCAGTGACAAACAAGGTACCTAACAATTCGCCAGCCATCAGACGTGATAAAACCCCATCACTATCACCGCTTGCAATTAAGGTCGGACAACCCGATTTTGCGGCCAGACGTGCAGCACGAACTTTGGTGAGCATACCACCACGACCAAACTTACCACCGCCACCGGCCATATCAAACAGACTTTCATCCATCGCACGTACAGTATGGAACAGTTTGGCATCCGGATTAGACCGCGGATCTGAGTCAAACATCCCTTCCTGATCCGTTAAGATAATCAGAAGATCTGCATGCACCTGACCAGCCACCATGGCAGCAAGCGTGTCGTTATCACCAAAGCGAATTTCGTCAGTAGACACGGTATCATTTTCATTAATCACCGGAATCACGCGCCAATCAATCAGGTTCTGTAAGGCATCACATGAGTTGAGGTAGCGACGACGATCTGCCAGATCATCATGGGTTAACAATACCTGCGCAGTTCGAATCTGGTGTTTCTCAAGTACGCTTGACCAGGTATGAATCAGGCCCATTTGACCGATGGCAGCACAAGCCTGAAGACTGGGTAGATCGGTGGGTCGATTCTCAAGTTTCATTCGCACCATACCTTCAGCCACAGCACCGGAAGACACCAAAATAATCTCGTGTCCTGCATTGTGTAGATCTGCGATTTGTCCCGCCCAATGCGAGATGGCATCTAAATCTAAACCTTGTCCGTTTGCTGTGAGTAAAGATGATCCGATTTTAACAACGATTCGTTTACAACCCTTGAGCTGACGCTGCCCATCTACCACTTCTATCATCTTGTCCTCAGACTCTTCTCTCAGAGATTAGCGTACGTAGTACACTTCCACATCACTATCATCATCGCCATCTTCATCATCTTCGTCATCGCCTAGAATACCGGCAAGACGTTGCTGACGACGCATCTCACGATACGCTTCTTTTGCAGCGATGGTTTGTTCTCGTGTTTCAGCTTCAAGCTGATCACGGAATGCTTTCATTTCTGCTGCATATTCTGGATCTTCAGTTTCGCGTTCACGTTGCTCTTCGATCTGATCCATCAGGTAGTAAACCACGTCTTTGGTGCCTTCAGCCGTTAAGCCAGAAGTTTCAAAAACCGGCCCTTCCCACTGCAATTCTTCAAGAATATGGGTACACCATTCTTCACGGGTTTCTTCGGCCAACTGATCGACTTTGTTCAGCACCAATACGATCGGCAGTTTTGAAAGCGTTGGGGAGAAGTTTTCTAACTCTTTCATAATTGCTTTGGCATTATGTGCCGGATCTGAGCCATCAATCGGTTGTACGTCAACTATATGCAACAAGATACGGGTACGCGCCAAATGCTTCAGAAAGCGAATCCCAAGACCTGCACCTTCAGATGCACCTTCGATCAGACCTGGAATATCCGCCATCACGAATGAACGGTGACTGTCAGCATCGACCACACCCAGATTTGGCACCATGGTGGTAAATGGATAATCTGCAACTTTTGGTTTTGCCGCTGATACAGCACGAATGAAGGTTGATTTACCCGCATTTGGCATACCCAGCAAGCCGACATCTGCCAGAACTTTAAGCTCTAGACGGATTTCACGGAATTCGCCTTTTTGACCATGCGTACACTTACGTGGTGAACGGTTGGTCGATGATTTAAAGTGGGTATTACCTAAACCACCATCACCGCCTGCTGCAACTTTCACGCGTTGACCGTCTTCGATCAAGTCGCCAATAATGTCACCAGACTCAACATCTACAATTGTTGTTCCTACCGGAACTTTTAATACGGTATCTTCACCGCCACGACCAGCACAGTTCGCCCCACGGCCATTTTTTGCTCGTTCTGCACGATATTTACGTGTATAACGATAATCAACTAGCGTACTGGTGTCGTCGTCAGCCTGAATATAAATGCTGCCGCCACGACCACCATCACCACCATCTGGACCACCAAATGGCACGAATTTTTCACGGCGAAAACTGGCTACGCCATTGCCACCGTCGCCAGCCTCTACGGTAATGACTGCTTCATCAACAAAGCGCATATTGCCAATCCTCTAAAAACTTTTAAAACCCCATATTCTGCCATATTTTAAAGAATTTCTCGAATAGAATTATGCAGCAATCCCATAAATCTTAGTTAGTCGTTTTCTCACCAAGTTTATTTGATCTATTCAAGGCATAGATTTGGAAAAAGAATACTTAAAAGATGGAAAAGAAGTGGTAGGAAATCAAGCGCTTTTGCCCTAGTACTATCCCCTATTTTGGAAATTCTTTTTGTGAATTTCTTAATGATTTTTAAAATAATTTATAGAGGAGTAAATTTTTCAAAAGCCGTGTTCACAAGAAGATATTCTGATGCAGACACCTTTTAAAATCAGTATTTTATATAAACCAAGATAAGTCCAAATTTTGTATTTTCACAAACACTGCATTCCTGCCATTTAATGAAAACTATTTAATAACATTTTGTTTATGTTCTAAAATATCTGGCAGACTTTTTTCAATCCAGCCAATTAAATACATGATTTTTTCAGCCGCTTGTGAACCGGTAATCGTCAATTGATATTCCACTTTTGGCGGCACCACCGGATAAACTGTTCTGAGAATAAAACCATCCTGCTCCAGCATTTTTAAAGTCTGGGACAACATCTTTTCACTTACCCCTTCAATGCGCTGTTTCAGTTCACTGAAACGATGCACCCCTTCACTTAAACAACGCAAAACCAAGACCGACCATTTATTGGCAAGGTGTTCCAATATTTCACGTGATGGACATTCAGTTGATAAAACCTGACCTAATAATGGGCTGATTGCATAATTTGTCATACTATTTCTCGCAATATTTTTTATTACTTACTCATTTTAATATACTTACTCTTTGTAAGTTATCAGATTAATATTTTGCCAGCAAGCAGATTTATTGATTCTTATTAGATTAAAAAGTCTGCTTTAAATAAAAAAATCATAAAAAAAGAGCCTCAAATGAGGCTCTTTTTTTAGCTAAATACTAATTATGCATTAGTTTCAGCAGGAATTTTTGGATAGCTTACGCCACCCATTTGTTCAGCAATACGTAATACTTGGCAACTATAACCCACTTCGTTATCGTACCAAACATAAGCAGTTAAACGGTTGCCTGAAGTGATCGTTGCTTGCGCGTCAAATACACCTGCAGTGCGTGAACCGATAAAGTCAGAAGATACCACTTCAGTCGAGTTGGTATAACCAATTTGACCTTGCAGGCTAGAACCGATTGAAATCTGACGAATGTATTCGTTCACTTCATCACGATCAACGTCTTGACCTAAAGTCAGGTTAAGAATCGCAAGAGATACGTTTGGTGTAGGTACACGTACAGAGTTACCTGTCAATTTACCTTGAAGAGCTGGAAGCGCTTTCGCTACTGCTTTCGCTGCGCCAGTTTCAGTAATGACCATGTTCAGTGTAGCAGCACGACCACGACGGTCAGCTTTATGGTAGTTGTCGATCAAGTTCTGGTCGTTCGTGAACGAGTGAACTGTTTCAACATGACCATTCAATACTGTGTATTTGTCATGCAATACTTTCAACGTAGGTGTAATGGCATTAGTCGTACAGCTTGCAGCAGAGATGATCGTATCTTCATCAAGGATGTCAGCTTGGTTTACACCGTAAACTACGTTCTTCATGTCACCTTTACCAGGTGCAGTCAGAATCACACGAGCAGCGCCCGGGCATTTAAGGTGTTGAGCAAGACCTTCAGCATCACGCCATTTACCTGTGTTGTCGATCACAAGTGCATTGTTGATACCGTATGCAGTGTAATCTACTTCAGAAGGATTAGAAGCATAAATCACTTTGATGAAGTTACCGTTGGCAATGATTGCTTCGTTTTCTTCATCTACAGAAATTGTGCCTGCAAATGGACCGTGAATAGAGTCACGACGAAGTAAAGAAGCACGTTTTTCCAAATCACCATCAGATGATTTACGAACAACGATTGCTTTTAGGCTAAGACCACGACCCAGACCTGATTGACCAATCATCAAACGCGCCAGGATACGACCAATACGACCGAAACCATAAAGAACCACATCTTTATGTTCTACAGCAGCAGCATTACCTTCGATCGATTTAACAGCGTCTGCAACAAATGCATCGATGTCGCCGCCTTTTTCTTTAAATTCAACAGCAAGTTTACCCAGATCAACTTCAGCAGAACCGATGTTGTCTACTTTCACCAATGCTTCAAGAATTGGGAAAGTATCAACTACAGAAAGTTCAACGTCTAGTACGCGAGTACGACGGTGTGCTTTCAAAATCTGAATCACAGAGCGGTTAATTAAAGAGCGACCATAAACTGTAGCTACAATATTTTTTTCACGATATAACTGGCCAACAAGGGCAATCATACGTTCCGCAAGTTCTTCACGGTTTTTCCAGCGACCTTGGTGTTCTGCATGGAGGGCAACAATAGTGTCTTTGCTCACAGATACGTCCTCTAATTAATTGTAAATCTAAGCATAAATTTCTAAACCCGACAATTGTAATGGAATTGGCCGCAAGTTTGAATCAAAAGCTCGTTGAGACGGGTGGTTTTTAACGTATATTCACTATAAATTTCAAAAATAGTTGTAATTAGCTGAATGATTTTGCATCCGAAAATGCTAAAGACCACTATTTTTCAGTACCTGACACAAATTTGTTAAATGTTGTTTATTCAAACAAATCTAAATTTCAAAATTTAGCGTCCCGCCCTGTTCAGGCTAGATTCTACTCCCTGCTGAAAAATTCATGTCCAGACTCATGGAGGCATTGAAGTTTTCTACATCGAAATCATCATAGGTTTCGGGCAAGTGAATAAGCAAAGGTAAACGGGTCAGGCCATTATCCCCAGAGGGAAAAGCATAGTGGCGATCAACCTGCTGCAAATGCTGCAAACTTTCAAATTCCAGAAATACACTACAGTTTTCATGTGTTCTTGGCACCTGAATAATTTCCAGAAACATACTGCGCTTTAACTGCTGTAATTGGTTGAGCGCGGTATCAATTGCCTCATCGAAATTATTTTTACGCCATAACTTTTTAAATACGGATTTTTTCTCTTCATCCACTTTTTGCCGCTGCAGTGTATTAATATATTTTTTCAGATCCCGGTATTGCTGTACATTTTCAGAAATCGTATTTTGAATATCCAAAACAGCCTGCTGTGAACGCTGATGCATGACTTGCCATTCATTACGGTAGGTAGGAATAAAGGTTTCCGCTTTACGCTTTTCCAGTAAACGGATAAAAGCCAGCAGCTTATATTCAAAATTCTGGATGTACTGATTAAACATGAAACCCGGCTGGGACTTGAAATCGCGGTAATAGGCCAGAATTTCTGTAAATATTTTATGGACATGCAGATACAGATAATCAAACTCTTCAATATGCGATAAATGATCACGAATGGCATCCCGCATCGGCAAAAGCAATTCACGCGTCATAATTTCTTCAAACTGTTTCAAGTGACGTTGTGCCACCACATCGGCATTTTTCTCTACAACGTGAATGGGCTCAACCAGTAAAGGTAATAACTTCTGTTCAGACACCTGTTCCAGTGTATGCACAATGTCGGTTACATCCAAATGAATCTGACTCTGTAAAGTCACCATCCGCTGCATCTGTGATTTCAGGGTTTCTACCACCGCTTCATCCATGTCATCCTGCAAGTCCAGAATCAGGATATTCAGATAGACCTGATCTTCAAGTGCACCTTTTTCTTCAATCAGGAAACGACGAATAGAATACGAGTTTTGCTGCACATCCATCACCGGCGCAACGATAAATAGAAATTGCGAGGTACGGACAATATCAAAATGACGAATCTACTGCTCTTTAATGAGGAAATAACGGAAAAGTGGATGCGTCATTTCTGCAGTCTGTTTTTTTAATAGCGGCTTATACCAATAACCCAACAATTGCTGCTTGATAAAAACTTCAATAATAAAGCATTTGATTTGCTGTTCGGTAAGCTGACGCACCCCTTCAACCGGCTGTAAGCGAAGACCACGAATAATCTCAGCAGCATTTAATAAAAATGTACGACGCAGTTCCAGCTTTTCACGCTGCATCTGAAAATTTTCATTGACGTCAATTTTATCGATTTGTTCAAGTACGTTTTCTAAGTAGTCCGCAATTTGCAAGCTATCATTCAAACCCTGCAAACTTTTCAGTGACAAGCCAAAGGTACTGGCATAGTAACGCATCCGGTCATTGAGAAATTTTTGGCTAAGACGTTCTACCGAATGTTGAGCCTGATAGCGGTATTGATCCATTTCCTGATCCCAAAGAATTTTCTTGGGCTTTAAAATTTGAAAATCAATACTTTCTTTTAATTCGGGTGAAACTTCTGCCAGAATAGTACGAAGCTCTCGCTCCCAATTTAAATCCAGACTTGGTTCCAGTTGTGATAAACGTGCACGTAACTGATATGGAATCGCAATCTGTGACATGTTTATCCCCTTAATATATCGAAAACATTATTTTAAACAAAATGGTAGATGATTTTAAAAATAATCAGGTCAATATTGTCTGACGAATATAATGCTTATGCAAACCACATTATTCATTATTTTTTCTGATTTTTTCTAGCTGTGCAGCTTTATTTGCCAGCTCATTTTTTTTCAGCTGCTGCTGTTTTAAATGCAATATTCCTTCCACAATCAACAGTAAAACAGCCAACCAGATTGGAATATAGGTCAGCCATTCACCTGATTCCACACGCTCACCCAGTGCCATCGAGGCAAAAGCAAGCAGTACCGGCTCCAGATAACTTAATAACCCAAAGATCACAAAGGGCAAATATCGGCTGGCCAAAATATAACTACCCAAACCGAGCGCACTTAAAAAGCCTAATCCAAGAACTGCCAGAATCAAGTGGGAATGATTCAATATAAGCGGCATGGAATCGCTATAGATAAAGCCCAAATAAAATGCCACCGGCAAAATCAGAAATAGATCCCACCAGAATCCACCAAGATGATCGGTCGCGAATTTACGCCGCATAAAAAAATAAAGTGGATAAGCTAAAGCGACATAAACAGTTTCCCATGCGATTGAACCGATCCGCCAGATTTCATGTCCTACTCCCAAAACTGCCAGAGCAACAGCAACCATCTGGAAGGATGATAATTTTTCTTTATAAAGCACACAGCCGACCAGCACCATCACCAGAGGCAGGAGAAAATAACCGAGTGAGACTTCGAGGCCACGCCCATTGATAGGGCCCCATAAAAACAACCACAATTGTGTAGTACATAACAGCGAACTAATCAGCAACCAGATCAAAAATGAAGGCTGTCGTAATACCCGCTTAAAAATACTGCTGATATGTTTCAGATCACCCGACCACCACATGAAGGCTGTTAGGAATGGCAAGGTTGCCAGCATGCGCCAGGCAAAGGTCTGTTCACTATCTAAAGGCTGTAAAAAAGGCGTAAATACATAGAGCACTCCAAAAACCACAGAGGCCAAGACAGATAACGCGATGCCTTTATACATAGTCAAACTCTACTTTCATTCGCCGGCATTATAACGATTAGTACACTAGAAAGCTTGATGCTTCATCTATTTAAAATGTAGCTATCTTTCAATTTTAGATTGTCTTTCGACACATAAAATAAAAAACCATGCCGTAGCATGGTTTCCATTAAGACGATATTTTTATCTTTGAGTTTGTTTGGTATGAATTACATCACTCAGGTCATAACCGACAGACTGTGCATATTGTAAATATTCATTCACCACATTTTTATCCAATTGCGGATCACGTGAGAGTATCCACATATATTTACGTTTTGGCTCACCGACCAGAACAGTTTGATAATTTTCATCCAGTTTTAAAACCCAATAATCGCCACGAGCGACCGGAATCCAGCGAATAAAGTCTGGTAAGAAACTGACTTTTAGCTTGGTATTCTGCGGTGGATTTTGCACAAATGCCTCGCCCAATGACTGGGTTTGTCCACCATCTTTTTTAATGCAGCGGTTATCCACCACGATATTGCCATTTTCATTTAAAGTATAAGTCGCTGTGACATCACGATCACACTTATTTTGAAAATACAAAGGCTTGCGTGCCACTTCGTACCAGGTACCTAGATAACGATCCAGTTCAACTTTCTCAATGGTCGGTAATGTCTCCTCTTTCGCATAAGCCATAGTAGCGGCGCCCAAACCGAGAAGAACCGCGCTACCCACCGCAATTTTTGCCAGCTTTAATCCAGTACGTGAAGATTTTTGAGTTGTCATAAAGATACCTATTGCATGTTCACAAAATATTTATTTAAAAAAATTCTGTTCATACAATAGCTTTATCCAATTCCTAAATTTGTTACATTATGTTTGGTTTGTGATTGATTTTACGTCATTTAAATAAGATTTAATGCAACAAAAATCAATCAAACATCTGGGCTTTTAAACGCACAATTTCATCACGCATACGCGCAGCCTGCTCAAACTGAAGCTCTTTGGAAGCTTTCAGCATTTCCTTTTCAAGCTTGTTAATGTGTTTCGCAAACATTTTCGGATCTGCCATGATATGCCGCTCATCGGCACTGATCGCACGTGCCTGATCCGAGACTTTCAATTCAATTGAATCATCATCCAATACTTCACCAGTATCAATTTCCTTGATCACCTGACGCACTGCACTGCGCGGCGTAATGCCATGTTCTTCATTAAACTGAATCTGCTTGGCACGACGACGATCCGTCTCATCAATCGCTTTCTGCATCGAATCAGTGATTCGGTCTGCATACAGAATCGCCTTCCCTTTCAGGTTACGCGCAGCGCGGCCAATGGTCTGAATGAGAGAGCGCTCGGAACGTAAAAATCCTTCTTTATCTGCATCAAGAATGGCAACCAGTGACACTTCCGGCATATCTAGCCCTTCACGCAGCAGGTTAATCCCGACCAGTACATCATGCACCCCGGTACGCAGTTCATGAATGATTTTGACTCGCTCGACGGTATCGATATCGGAGTGTAAATAAGCGACCTTAATCCCGTATTCTTTCAAATAAGAGGTTAAGTCTTCGGCCATGCGCTTGGTCAAGGTTGTGACCAACACCCGCTCATTAATATCTTTACGCAAATTAATTTCGGAAAGCACATCATCGACCTGCGTCAAAACTGGACGGATTTCAATTTCCGGATCGATCAGACCGGTCGGACGTACCACCTGTTCGACAATCTGCTGGGATTTTTCCAGCTCGTAACGTGCGGGCGTTGCGCTAACATAAACAGTCGTCGGCACAATACGTTCCCATTCCTCAAATTTCATCGGCCGGTTATCCAGCGCGCTTGGCAAACGGAATCCGTAATTCACCAGATTTTCCTTACGCGAACGGTCGCCCTTATACATGGCGCCAATCTGCGGCACCGTCACATGCGATTCATCAATAATCAGCAAGGCATCATCAGGAATATAATCGAACAAGGTCGGTGGCGCTTCACCCGCAGGACGGCCAGATAAATGACGCGAATAGTTTTCAATGCCGTTGGTATAACCCAGTTGTTGCATCATTTCCAGATCATAGCGTGTGCGCTGCTCGATGCGCTGTGCTTCCAGCAATTTGTCATTTTCACGGAAGAACACCAGGCGCTCTTTGAGTTCGTCCCGGATGGTTTCAATCGCGCGGGATAAATTGTCTTTAGGTGTAACATAATGGCTTTTAGGATAAATAGTGACGCGAGGCACTTTACGAACCATTTTCCCGGTCAGCGGATCAAACCAGCGAATAGAGTCAACTTCATCATCAAACAGTTCAATCCGGATCGCATCCTGATCCGATTCTGCCGGAAAAATATCAATAATTTCACCGCGAATACGATAAGTACCGCGCAGGAATTCCAGTTCGTTACGCGAGTACTGCATCTCGACCAGACGGCGAATAATATCAGCACGGCCAATGCGATCGCCTTCCACCACATGCAGCAACATGCTCATATAAGCATTCGGATCACCCAAACCATAAATAGCAGACACCGAAGCGACAATAATCGCATCACGACGTTCTAATAATGACCGGGTCGCGGAAAGACGCATCTGGTCAATATGGTCATTAATTGCAGCATCTTTCTCAATAAAAGTATCTGAAGATGGTACATAGGCTTCGGGCTGATAATAATCATAATAACTGACAAAATACTCAACGGCGTTATTCGGGAAGAATGCTTTAAATTCGCCATAGAGCTGCGCAGCCAGGGTTTTGTTATGTGCCATGACAATAGTCGGACGCTGGGTCTGTGCAATGACATTAGCCATGGTATAGGTTTTACCAGACCCGGTAACCCCCAGTAAAAGCTGATCATGAAAACCCTGTTCAATGCCTTTAACCAGCTTTGCAATGGCCTGCGGCTGATCACCTGCTGGTTGATAACTGGTCACTAATTCAAAGGGTTTTTTATCACTCATAGCTTTCGCTGACTTCGCTGCGGATATAGATTTGATTTATTATGAGGGTAAATTGGAATTACTCAATCCCTGCTTAGGTTTCTGTTTGGTAAAATAAAACAATATTAGTATTCATTATTTGTTAGCGCTTGACTCACTCTCTAGTTTGAAAAATCATCAAAAAAATATACAGTTACAAAGGGAATAAATACAGAAAAAACCAAGCATTTTCAGCCAGCAGCTTTATTTGGGTGTACTCGGCATCGTATTTTGGCGTATGGGTGGATTATTGACTTATCTGTTTGGATAACGCTGCAGAATAATGCCTTGACCCCTTTTCATTTCACGGGCAACATGAAGATCAGGATGGCCTAGAATCGACAATTATGACTTACCACTATCACGATGAAAGTATTGTTAAATCCCTTCCGGAAAATACGGTTTTTGTTTTTGGCAGCAACCTGGCTGGACAACACGGTGGTGGAGCTGCCAGAACGGCACTTGAGCATTTTGGTGCAGTCATGGGCGTGGGTCGTGGCTGGGCGGGTCAGAGCTATGCCATTCCTACCATGAACGAACATTTACAACAAATGCCGCTCTCACAAATCCAGCACTATATTGATGACTTTAAGATTTACACCAAAAATCATCCTAAAAATAAATATTTTATTACTTCCTTAGGCTGTGGGATCGCAGGTTATAAGGTCGAGGAAATTGCACCGATGTTTAAAGGCATCTCACGCAATGTCATTTTCCCGCAATCTTTCCGTCCTTTTGTCGAAAAGCCCCTGCCAAAATTAAGCGCAAATTTTTTACACACCATATTCCGCGATTCCGTCATTTTAACTCCGGCCAGCGATGAATTGATGGAAGAACTGCCTTTGACCGAAAATGAAAAAAGCCTGGCGAGAATTATTTTAAATACCCAGATCTATCCGACCGACAGCAATGGGCGGGAACGTGTCTTTGAAATTGAAGATATCCTGCACAACCTAAATACCAAGCTGGTCGACTTTCAGAGCCATTCAGAAGGTGCCATGCTGTTTGGAGGCGTGATTTTAGCGCTACTGGAACTTTATAATATTAACGAGAAAGATTTTATTGATGTCTGGCAAGGCGAGCGAGAAATCGCGCCACCGAAACCGGAAAATAAAGCGCGTAAAAGCATTCGTTAGTGCTATCAACATATCTTTCAAAAAAAAGCCAATGTTTGAATTGGCTTTTTTTCTGGACGGCTAATATGTTGAATATGAAATCCATCAGGTCTGGATTTTATTTTGATTGGCATTTAGAGAGCTTAAATATTTCGTTTACTTTATTAAAAATAGAATTGAAAAAAGATTTGGATAAATTAGAGCACTATTTTCTATTTGCTCGAAAAATAAATCAAATATTGCTCACCAACTCCCTAAAAACTTCCACAAAAAAGCCATGATTTATCATAGCTTTTTGAGTCTGATCAATTAGCGTTTGCCCATTGAACGGCGAGTGCCACGTGGTGGCATCCAAGTACGGTCAGCATAACGCTGTGGTCTTGGTCTTAAATCTTCCAGAACTTCTTCTGCAGCATTTTGCTCTGCTTGTTTGATCGGGAAAGGTAAATTAACCAAGGGCTTTTTTTTGGGAGGAGTTTGGGTGCTCATGTGATTCACTCAATAATATATGCAGCTATTGTACAAAAAAACTCAGTCGACTGGGTAGCAGGATCTTGGATAAATTCATATACTATTGTTTTTTAAAAATAAAAAATCATCCCATAATGATAAATGCTTGCATCAATGCAGCCTAAAATTTACCTAAACTCTCATCTATATCTTCCATGATAAAAATTCATAGGATTGAAATTTTAACGCTCTCAAGAGTAAATTTCCTTCATTTTTATACTTAAGCTAGTCAGATAAAAATAATGATTTTTACACACTATACATTTCTTAAAACTCAAGAGATATAAACAAAAAATATACAGAAATTACCAATATTAACCATCGATTGACTTTTGACCTGTTGTTCTATAACTGAATTTTTTAATGTAATTCACATAATTAGTTAACTAGAAAAACGAATAAACACACTGGACATGGAGTTCCAAATCAATGAAAACATTGCTGGCATGTATGGCAGGCCTAGCCACTTTACCTATGGTCGCGCATGCAGATTCCCCTTATTTTAGCTTGCAAGATGGAGATGGCTTTAAGCGTTTCTCGGTATCAGTCGGTGCATTGCATGTGATGCCGCAAGGCAAGGCCCAGCCCTTTAAAGTGAATACTGCTGTTAAAGAAGGCGAAACATCACAAGTAGGTGATATCTCAATTGACTCTGTGAAAAATAATCTTGATCCAGACATGGACCCAAATCTTTCCTCTGTTTTTGTTAATATTCTGGATCGACTTGGTACAGAAACACTGCCTGCAGCGCTCAGTGGGCGAGCTGAAATTTATGGACTGGAAAGCTGGAATAATCCTGGTACTGGCCTGGAAGCGGATGATGTCACCACTTTAGGCATCATGACCAATTACTATTTTACCGATAATATTTCTTTTGAAATGAAAGCCGGCATTCCACCTAAAGTAGACTTGCAAGGCAGTGGTAAAATTTATGCTCCTTTCTCTGCGCTTGCGACTCCAAGTCTTGATTTGATTCCACAAATTCCAGGTGGAATTGATTTACCCGGCATTGAATTAAAAAATGATATTCTCATTACTGATCTGGAAGCTTATGGGCCGGCCGCCTCTGCCCGCGCCTGGACACCTGCCTTTGAATTCCAGTATCACTTTGGTAAAACAGGGGTCAATAAATTCCGGCCTTATGTCGGCTTAGGTGTGATGTATGCCTATTTCAATGAATTGGAAATTAACTCACGTACCGAGCAGGACCTGATTGCTGCAGGACATATGATTGCCAATATTAAGGAAGGAAAAGCTGGTGCTTCTCTAGATGGTACGCCAAGTTCAGCCAATCCGAAAGTTGATCTGGAAGCATCCGATGCTTTCGCGCCTGTGGCCACGGTCGGCTTTAGCTATGACTTTAATGACACTTGGTTTGCAGTCGGTTCAGTATCTTATGCACATCTGAAAAATGACACGACAATTACGGTGACAGATGCAAATTTAGGTGAACTGATTCGCTCTAAAGCCGATATTGAAGTCAATCCGATTCTGGCCTATGCCGGGATCGGGATGCGTTTCTAAGTTTGAAACCCGATATTTGATTAAACGGCTTCGGCCGTTTTTTTAGGTTTAAAATATTGATAAAAAAAATTTATCTTTTGATCAATATTAATTTAATCGCCTCTATTGCTTGAATCGAATACTATACATATCAACTTTATAGGCATGAATGACGTATGGCTGACAGTCAATTTTCCAAAGCTCTTATTTTTATGCTGATTGGCTCTGCCATCATTTTGGCACTGTCATTGGGTGTACGTCATGCATTTGGCTTGTATCTGGTGCCGATGAGCGAAGAATTTGGCTGGGGTCATAATGTTTTTAGCCTGGCCATTGCTATACAAAACCTGATCTGGGGTGCAGTTCAACCGATTACCGGGGCATTTGCTGATAAATATGGCAGCAAGATTGTGGTGGCTGTAGGCGGAGCCTTATATACTATCGGTCTACTCTTGATGGCAGTTAGCTCGACCGGCTTACTGCTAAATCTGAGTGTCGGTTTAATTTTAGGTCTAGCCCTGTCTGCCACTTCATTTCCGGTCTTATTATCTGCGGTCGGGCGTGCTGCCCCACCAGAAAAGCGCAGTTTGGCGATGGGAATTGCCAGTGCGGCCGGGTCTTTTGGTCAGTTTATCATGCTGCCTTCGACCCTGTTGCTATTACAGAATGTTGGCTGGTCAGCAGCGTTAGTAGTCAGTGCCATTCTGATTGCCCTGATTGTGCCATTGGCCTGGATGCTGAAAGCACCGATGTATGTTCATCCCAATGCAGCCTCTACCCCCAATAAAGTCTCACTCAGTTTTAAACAGATTCTGGTGGTGGTGAAAAATCATAAACCCTTCTGGTTTCTGGCCATGGGCTTTTTTGTTTGTGGTTTTCAGGTCGTTTTTATTGGTATCCACCTACCAGGCTATCTAATTGATCATGGCTTTAATGCCACAACCGGTACGATTTTCTTAGCCTTAGTGGGTCTGTTTAATGTGGTAGGCACCTATACGGCTGGCTGGCTCGGTGGAAAATATTCCAAACCGCATCTGCTAATGGGATTATATGCCCTGCGTGGAATTGCGATTATTGCCTTTCTCATGCTGCCTCTCAGCACATGGACAGTCTATAGCTTTGGTGTCATTATGGGATTACTCTGGTTATCGACCGTTCCGCTGACCAATGGCATTGTGGCCAATATGTTCGGGGTGAAATATCTGACCATGCTCAGTGGTATTGTATTTTTCACCCATCAGGTTGGCTCGTTTTTCGGTGGCTGGCTCGGTGGAGTCAACCATGATTTGAGCGGCAATTATAATGCGGTGTGGATGCTATCCATTGTCCTCAGCATTTTTGGCGTACTGGTGCATTTCTGGGTCAATGAGGAGCAAATCGTCCATGACTGATTCTCTGTTGAAACTCAAACTCTCGATTGTGGTGGCAATCCTGCTTTTACTGGCTTTGTCGATTGGACTGTGGTTTCAAACCCCTCAGCTGTTTGAATATTTTAATCAGGCTTTTTGCGCATACTAAACTGCTGGAATATCCTCAGCAGAAAATGCGCAATCCATCGCACAATAAGTTAAATGTTTTAAAATCAACTGAATAGTAAAAATATTAGATTATTCATAAACTTATCATTTCTTTTTATTTTATTTCAGCCCGGAATTTTCTTAGATTTTGATCAATAAGAAAATTCTGAGACTTTATAATGACCAGCTTAACCCAACTTTCACAAGCGATTCATGATGCTCCACGCTGGCATCAGCAAGATCAATTGCAACATCCGGATGAAATCAAGATTGTACCGCAAACCGGTCAGGCCTTAGGCGCAGTGGTCTATGGTCTGGATGCCCGTAAAGCCCAATCATCCGAAACCATTCTGAAATTAAAACAGGCACTGGCCGAGCATCTGATTTTGATCTTTAAGCAGCAAAGTCTGGATGATTTACAGTACTTGGCATTTTCTACCTATTTCGGTTCCATTTTCCGTCCAAGTGCAGATACGCCGGTACTGGCTGCGCAGTCCGATAGCGGTGTTCCACCCGATGTCGTGCCGGTTTCCAATGCCGTCGGTCATGGAGATTATACCGGGCATGGTGAACTCACTCCACATGCCGATCATCAATGGACACCCCTACCTTCTTTTGGTTCCCTTCTGTATGCAATTGAACTGCCTCAGGACGGCGGGCAGACTAGCTGGATCAACACCATTAAAGCCTATGATGCATTCAATAAAGAAACCAAAGCACAGATTGATCAGCTGCAACTGATTACTTATAACCCTTTCGTGCGCCGTCAAAAAACCAGAGATCAGGCTGATGATCAAGGTTATGGCAATAGCCCGCTGTATCGCTTTAAAGATCAGCCCATATTAAGTCATGCCTATCCACATCCACTGGTGCGCACTCATCCTGAATCCGGTCGTAAAGCACTTTGGCTGAATACGCATACCGAAGTCGAACTGGTCAATTATGATGATCAGGCTGGCAGTCAACTGATCGCAAAATTACGTGAGCATATTTCAAAACCTGAGTTCGCTTATGAACATCACTGGGAAATTGGCGATATCGTGTTCTGGGATAATCAGGTGACTTTGCACTCACGCCGTCCATTCCCGGCTGATCAGCGCCGTTTATTAAAACGCATCAGTCTGGCGGGTAGCCGTCCGTTTTAATAATAAAAACAAGAATAACGAGAAAGGTAGAGCTAGTTTAACCCTTCAAAAATTACGATTCATCATGTCGATCTTCCACCATTGAGACTTTGACCGCCTCAATGGTTTTTTATTTTCAAATAAAAAAAATTAATTCCAACTATCGTTCATGATCCAGTAGATCTCTAACAAAACAAAGTAGCTGTTTACTTTTCCTCACCTAATCTACCTAGTGTATTTTCCTTTTTCTGCTTAGCTTATTAGAAAATCAGCAACAAACCTATGGAAAGAGGAAACGACAATGAATCAGCTTCAATTTTCAGATTGTGTTCAAACCTGTATGAACTGTTCCCTGGCCTGTGCCAACTGTGCCAGTGCCTGTCTTAAAGAAGAAGATCTGGAGATGATGCGGGAGTGTATCCAGCGCTGTCTGGACTGTGCAGATATCTGTCAGTTGTGTGCCCGTATGGAACAAAAGCAGTCTCCATTCATGCATGAGATATGTGAACTTTGCGCAAAAGCATGTGACTACTGTGCAGAAGAATGTGGCCAACACCAACATGAACATTGTCAGCAATGTGCCGAAGCATGCCGCCGCTGTGCTGAAGAATGCCGAAAAATGGCGGCTTAAAAATTCAATTTGATCAACTTGACTGACTTAATCACTTCCAATAAAAAACCGCAAGTGAAGACTTGCGGTTTTCTATCTAAGTCAAATATCTCACTTAGAATAAACGATTCATACCATTTAACGTTGCTACACGGTAAGCTTCCGCCATGGTCGGATAGTTAAACGTGGTTTCTACAAAGTACTTGATCGTATTGTTCGGGCTGTTCATGACTGCCTGACCAATATGGATAATTTCAGAGGCATTATTACCGAAGCAATGTACCCCCAAAACTTCCAGTGTTTCGCGATGGAACAGAATCTTTAATTCGCCCATAGTATCACCGGTAATCTGTGCACGTGCCAAATGACGGAACGATGCCTGACCGACTTCATACGGAATCTTTTCTTCCGTCAACTGCTGTTCAGTCTTACCAATCGAAGAAATCTCAGGAATGGTATAAATCCCAGTTGGAATATCAGTCACCGGCGCAACGTCTTTCTCGCCGCTCATGTTGGCACCTGCGCAACGACCTTGGTCATAGGCAGCAGAGGCTAGCGAAGGCCAACCGATTACATCACCGGCAGCGTAGATATTTTCTACTTCAGTCTGATATTGATCATTCACAGTCAATTGACCACGGCTGTTCGGTTTCAGGCCGACATTTTCAAGGCCTAGACCATCGGTATTGCCTGAACGGCCATTACACCACAAAATCGCGTCGGCTTTAATTTTCTTGCCGCTTTGCGTGTGCATCACCACATGGTCGTCAAATGTTTCTAAAAAGTCGATCTGTTCATTATGACGAATCAGCACACCCTGTTCACGCAAGTGATAAGACAGCGCATCAGAGATTTCATCATCCAGATAGCTTAAAAGTTTGTGTTGGGTGTTGATCAGGTCAACTTTATGTCCCAAACCAATAAAGATCGAGGCATATTCACAACCGATTACACCTGCGCCATAAATGATGATTTTCTGGATGGAATAGTCCAGATCCAGAATTTTGTCTGAATCAAATACACGTGGATGATTAAAATCAAGAATGTCTGGACGATATGGACGCGAGCCGCTGGCAATGACCAGTTGCTTAAACATCAGCGTTTCTTTAATGCCATCTGGGTTAAATACAAAAATGGTATTTTGATCCTGAATGTAGGCACGACCATGATAAATATCAATTTTATTGCGGTCGTAGAAACGTGAATGTGTATCTACTTGTTGTTGAATAACTTTATGTGCATGACGCAACACTTGCTTCATAGTGAACTGCTTCCAGTCCCCAACTTTTTGAAACAGTGGATCACGTTGATAACGGATAATACTGGATACTGTTTGACGCAATGCTTTACTTGGAATCGTACCGACATGGGTACAGTTACCACCCAGCTGTTCACGCATCTCAACGATTGCAACACGCTTACCAGATTTGGCAAGTTTCATTGCCGCGCCTTCGCCCGCAGGGCCCGAACCTAGAACTACCGCATCATATTTAACGAAAGTCCCACTAACGACCTCTTTTTTACGTGGCATTCAACGCTCCTCAAAATTAAAAAATTCACTTTAATCTACACTCTTATTATGACGTAAATCCTGTTGATTTGGTGTATTTAACTCACATATATTGCTTGATAAGAACATTTTTTAAATGAATACCCCTTTTTGCCCTATTTAGAACGAAGTCCGTTATAATAACTGCGCTATCTTTGAGTATCTCCCCCTTCAAAAACAGTGGAAAAGTTGAATATGTCTGAAAACCGTAAACCTGAACAGGGCGTCAAACTTCGCGGTGCGGAAAAAGTTGCCCGCATTCCTGTAAAAGTTGTTCCTACGGTTGAAACGCCACGCAAGCCGGACTGGATCCGGGTGAAAATGGCGGCACCTGAAGAAGTTCAACGTATTAAAACCACATTACGTCAGCAAAAATTACATACGGTGTGCGAAGAAGCCGCCTGTCCAAACCTGCCTGAATGTTTTGGTGGCGGTACTGCGACCTTTATGATTATGGGTGATATCTGTACCCGTCGCTGTCCATTCTGTGATGTGGCTCATGGCCGTCCAAATGCACTGGATGCAGATGAACCGCGTCATATGGCTGAGACCATTGCCAACCTGGGTTTGAAATATGCGGTAATCACTTCGGTAGACCGTGATGATTTACTGGATGGCGGTGCACAGCATTTTGTCGATTGTATTAAAGAAGCACGTGCTCTAAGCCCAAATACCTTACTCGAAATTCTGGTGCCGGACTTCCGTGGCCGTATGGATATCGCGCTGCGTATCATGACTGAATGTCCGCCAGATGTGTTTAACCACAATATCGAAACTGTACCGCGTTTATATAAAGCCATGCGTCCAGGTTCTGACTATCAGCACTCTTTAAACCTGCTAAAAATGTTTAAAGAATACTGCCCGGACGTACCAACCAAATGTGGTCTCATGGTCGGTATTGGTGAAACTGAAGAAGAAGTGCTTGCTCTGCTTGATGATTTACATGCGCATGGCGTGGATTATGTGACGATTGGTCAGTATTTGCAGCCTTCAAAAGAACATGCAGCGATTGACCGCTTCGTAACACCTGAAGAATTCGAGCGTTATACCGAACATGGCCAAAAACTGGGCTTCCGTAATATCTGGGCAGCACCAATGGTTCGTTCAAGCTACTTTGCCGACCGCCAATACTACGGCGAACCTGTACCAGCAGTGCGTCGTAAAGTGGATCCTGCCAAAAAAATTGCAGTTCAGGCCATTGAAGCTTAATCCTGTTTAAACTAATGAAATAAAAGCCCTCTCTTGTAGAGGGCTTTTTTATCTCTTCAATTTAAATCTTTACTGAGTGTTAAACCCCATTTTTTATTTTAGATAAGATTAAGTCATTACTTATCTTCACATTTCTTTGCGCGTTCTCACTTGAAGACTGAGCATTTTTCAAACAATCTCAAAAATAGATGAAAGATTTAAAAATATCGTTGCAAGACTTGAAAACGATCATTCTCACACGTGCAATGCTGAACCTGTCCGATCCTCAAGCGACAAAAAAAATGAATGAACTGTGACAAAAATTCTATGAGATCTCGGCACAGGCAGCGTTGTATAAATCTGGAGAACTATAACAATGCTATTTATATTTGCTGTACTACTGCTATTACTTAGTTTATGGGCGGTTTTCTATTTTCAGCTCTCCCGTAGCGCGGGTGCAATTGCACTAATTGTCATGTCAGTAGTCTGTGCCTTTATTAGCCCATGGTCACTTATTCTCGGCATTCCGCTGATCCTGATTAGCCTTGTGGTGATGATCGACCCTTTACGTATGTCGTTCATTTCTAAACCGGCCTATAAAGCACTGGCCAATGCCATGCCGAGTATCAGCCCGACAGAACGTGAAGCACTGGACTCCGGAACCAGCTGGTGGGAAAAAGAACTGTTTATGGGTGCACCGAACTGGGAAACCTTTAACAGTTATCCCTATCCCAAATTATCGCTAGAAGAACAAGCTTTTCTGGACAATGAGGTTGAGACCTTGTGCAGCATGCTGGATGAATGGGAAATCCATGAGCAGAAAGCGCTGCCTGATCATGTCTGGCAATATATTAAGGAACATGGTTTCTTAGGCCTGATTATTCCCAAAGAATACGGCGGTCGTGCCTTTAGCTCCTTTGCCCAAAGTCGGGTGATGAGCAAGATTGCTTCGCGATCTCTGACCACAGCCGTGAGTTGTATGGTACCGAACTCACTCGGACCAGGCGAGCTGTTACTGCATTATGGTACCGAAGAACAGAAAGACCGTTATCTGCCGGGTCTGGCGCGAGGCGAAGAAATTCCCTGTTTCGGTTTGACCAGTCCGGAGGCCGGTTCCGATGCTGGTGCGATTCCTGATACGGGCGTGGTCTGCTATGGCCAGTTTGAAGGTCAGGAAGTCTTAGGCCTGAGAATGAATTTTTCCAAACGCTGGATTACGTTAGCTCCAATTGCGACAGTCGTAGGCTTGGCCTTTAAAATGTATGATCCGGATCATCTTTTGGGTGATCAGACTGAATATGGCATTACCTGTGCCCTGCTCCCTGCCAGTCATGAAGGCGTAATAGTGGGACCACGGCATAACCCCGGACCACCATTTATGAATGGTACGGTTGAAGGTAAAGATGTGTTTATTCCTCTGGACTGGATTATTGGTGGCGTCAAAAATGCCGGTAAAGGATGGCGCATGCTAATGGAATGTCTGGCGGTTGGTCGTGGTATTTCCCTACCAGCGCTGTCTACTTCTACTTCAGAAATGACTTATTTAAATGTCGGCGCTTTCTCTCGCATCCGTCAGCAGTTCAAAATTTCAGTTGGTAAGTTTGAGGGTGTTCAGGAAGCCAATAGTGAAATCGCCAGTGATACCTATATGCTGGAGGCTTTCCGTTATCTGGTCACCTGTGGTCTGAATCAGGGCGGCAAGCCTGCCGTAATGACAGCGATTGCCAAATATTATGCGACAGAAGGCATGCGTAAAGTGGTCAATCACGGTATGGATGTGGTCGGTGGCCGCGCCATTCAGATGGGTCCGCGTAACTTTGTGGCGCCTTATTATCAGGCGATTCCAGTCTCCATTACCGTGGAAGGTGCGAATATTCTCAGTCGCTCCCTGATGATTTTTGGACAGGGTTCAATGCGTTGCCATCCTTATCTTTATGAGGAATTACAGCTCTTGCAGGCAGAAGATCCGGCAGCCGCTCTAAATCCTTTTGATAACTTGCTGTTTAAGCATTTGGGTTACACCTTTAACCGGACTGCCCGCTCCTTTGCCTATGCCTTTACAGGTGGCTCAAGCGCTGCGCCGCAAAGTGCGGTTGACTTTACCCGTCCTTATTACAAAGTGATTAACCGGCTGAGTGCCAACTTTGCTTTAACTGCGGATATGTGTCTAGGTTTACTTGCAGGTGATATCAAGCGTAAGGAAATGCTTTCGGGTCGTCTGGCCGATATTCATGCACATCTGTTTATTGCTTCCTCGATTCTGAAATATTTTGAACATAGCAAAAAGACTGAAGATGAGCGTTTGCATGCACAGCTTGCGGTAGAAAAATCTCTGTATACGGCGCAAGAAGCATTTTTTGATCTGTTTGCTAACTTCCCGGTAGGTACAGCAGCAAGCATGGTCAAACTGTTATGTTTCCCATTTGGCCGTCCAGTACAGAAACCATCAGACCAGCTGAAACAGCAGGTTGCGAACAGTATGATGGAAGACAATGCATTCCGTCAGGTCTTAAAAAAGCATGTCTATTACAATACTCATGAAAATGATGTCACCGGCCGTATGGAATCCACTTTCACCATGTTGCTGGACATTGAACAACTTTGGGATCGCTTTAAAAAGGCAGAGAATAAAGATCAGTTCAAGGGTTTAAGCTTTGCAGAGCATGTGGCAGATGCACAGCTACAAGGCTTTATTAATGATCAGGAAGCAGAAAAACTGCTGCACTATAATGCGCGCCGTTATGACAGCATGTTGACCGATGTATTCGATCTGCATTTGAATGAGGTATTAGAGCTTGAGAATCCGTATCTCATCAAGGAAGATGCTACAGGTACCGATACTTCAGTGCAAACTGATCCTTCACACTCAGTATCACCTTAAATCAAACTTTTGATCAAAGGTGTCATAAATTCCAGAGTGGAGCCATGTTTCAATACCTCACTTTGGAAGCTTCATAAGTGGCTTTTCAGCCACTTTTTTTACGACTATTGCACGATGGTATTTCAGATTAAAAGTACTAATCTAACTCTATAAAAAATTGAGGGTAAACAATGTCACAACAAGATTATGAAAATGGCCTGAAAGTCCGTACTGAAGTGATGGGTGAAAGCTTTGTAAAACGTGCTCAGGAAAATACCGTGCCTTTTAGCCAACCATTACAGGACTGGATTAATGAACATGCCTGGGGTTCGACCTGGCAACGTGAAGGTGTATTACCACGTAAATATCGCTCCTTAATTACCATTGCATTTCTGACTGCTCAAAAAAGTCCCACTGAACTGAAAGGCCATGTGCGAGGTGCCCTAAATAACGGTGCAACGGTTGAGGAAATTCAGGAAGTGCTGCTGCATAGCCTGCCTTACTGCGGCGCACCAGCGACTCAGGAAGCCTTTCGTGCTGCACTTGAAGTGATTCAGGAATATAAGACGAATCAACAAAATTAAGATATTTATTTAAATTGTTTGAGTTTGTCATATTAAAATTAGCTTAGGCTATTTTGAGTAATTGAAATAAAAATCCGGGAATTTTTAAATTCCCGGATTTTAATATTTTTGATAAAGAAATCTACTGAGATGAACTTAAGTGAAAATTAATTATCTCTCTTAATAGCAAGTTTTAATAAAAACTTTATCCCCTTAATTCAATTTGCGTACGTTGTTCTAAGCCTTGCACCGCAGCGGAGAAATCCAGCTGGCTGGCCTGTGGCTTAGCAATCTGCTGAAACTGCTGCTGAACTAAAGACATCACTGATAAATCCAGTTGCTGTTGCTGTACAAGCTCTAAAGCAATGCCGATATCCTTTTGTAATAAATCCAGCGCAAAGGTTTTATGAAACTCACGGCTTAAAACCCGCTGTGCCATGATATTTTTCGACATGCTGCTTTTACCACTGGAATGATTAATACAGTTCAACGCACTGCTTAAATCAACTCCCTGCCCTTTCAACACAGTCAACCCTTCAGCCAAAGCCCATAAATGCGTAGCCATCAAGGTATTATTAACAGCTTTCACCGCAAAACCAGAACCGCTTTCTCCGACATATTCAATCAAGCCAGCAAAAGCAACAATGACCGGTTTGGCTTGTTCAAAGGCAGCTTCATTTCCTCCCACCATCACGGTTAAAGTGCCTTTTTCTGCCCCAACAGTCTGACCCGATACCGGAGCATCCAGGTAATAGCTTCTCTGCTGCTCCAATCGCTTTGCCAGTTTTTGTGCCGATTCCGGCACACCGCTGGTACAGTCAATCCAGATTGCACCTTGCTTGGGTGGATGTGCAGCAATTAGCTTCTCTACATCCTGACTGGTCGGCAAACAGGAAAAGATAAAGTCGGCTTGAACCGCTTGTTCAATACCCACTGCCAGAGTCCTGAAAGATTGAGCATGATCTAGCGCTTTCTGTTCAGTCCGGTTCCAGACCCAAACCGGATGTCCGAGTTTTGGCAAATGGGAGGCCATATGCCAGCCCATTGCCCCAAGTCCTAAAAATGCAACTGTATGACTCAAAAAATACTCCTTATATTAAGCGACTGGCTTAACCTCAACTTCTGTTGCGGTCGATGCAGGTTCAGGCAATTCTTTATCTTCACCACGATTTAGGAACAGGTTCAACAAAATCGCAGCCAAAGTCGCAGTACCGATACCACCCAAATCGAAACCACCAATCTGCAAGCTATAATTACCTGTCCCCATAATCAGACACACCGCACCAATAATCAGGGTACTGTTCTTGGTAAAATCAACATGGTTATCCACCCAGATTTTGGCACCCGCCACAGTAATCAACCCGAAGACCACAATCGATGCGCCACCCAATAAAGCTACTGGAATGGTACTGATCACCGCACCAAATTTAGGTGAAAGTCCCAGCAAAATAGCGAAGATCCCAGCAAAAATAAATACGGTGGTGGCGTACACTTTGGTCACTGCCATCACACCGATATTTTCAGCATAAGTGGTCATCCCGGTACCGCCGACAGAAGCGGATAATGAAGTACAAACCCCATCTGCAAAGAAACCGCGTCCCATATACGGCGACAGATTTTTACCAGTCATTGCGGATACCGCTTTAAAGTGCCCAAGATTTTCTGCAACCAGAATAATGGCCACCGGTGCAATCATCAGCATCGCATTCATTTCAAAGACTGGACTCTGGAAATTTGGCAGACCAAACCATGCTGCTTCACTGACTTTGCTGAAATCAATCGCAGGTCCGAAGCCCATTACATTAGTGAAAAGAAAATAAATCAGGTAGGAAGACAGTAGGCCTAATAACAGCAGTAAACGGCGCACCATCCCACGGGTAAATACCGCAATCACACTGATACAGATAATGGTGACCAGTGCCATCCAAGAGTCAAACTGGTTGGCTGAGACACTTTTGATCGCGACAGGTGCCAGATTCAAGCCGATAATCATCACGATGACGCCCGTGACCACGGGTGGCATTAGCTTTTCAATCCATGCGGTACCGGTTTTCATGACCAGCAGGCCAATCAAGGCATAAACAATACCGCAGGCAATGGTTCCCCCAAGTGCCAGCCCGATATTTGCATTCACCCCCGCCCCGGAGTAGCCTGTGACCGCCACCACGGCGCCAATAAAGGCAAAACTGGATCCCAGATAACTTGGCAATCGACCGCCAGTGATCAGGAAAAATAAAATGGTACCAATCCCGGTAATAAAAATCGTGAGATTGGGATCAAACCCCATTAAAAGTGGCGCCAGCACGGTTGCCCCAAACATCGCAAACACATGCTGTAAACCGAGAATAATACTTTTCCCAGCCGGCAGATATTCATCTGTCTGAACTGGTGTCGTATCGATATTGCCTTGGTAAGGCTTAAATTTTGGAAACCACGTTTCTTTTTCTTGCATGAGCTTCCCCTCCTTGATTAGGACTGAATTGATTTAGCACATTTTGTGTGGCTCACAGTAAGAACGGTTAAAGTACATCAACGCATTGCCTTGACGCTGGCACATGGCTTTCACTTCACAGATCAGCACGTCATGACTGCCTACAGATAAATATTGGACCACCTCGCAGTCGAAACTGACCAAGGCATCCTCAAGTACAGGTGACTGGGTCACCAAGGTTTTCCAGTCCCCCTGACTGAAACGCTCTGCCATCGGTGTTTTTCCACCAAACAGATTGGATAGATGCTGCTGATGTGAGGCTAGGGTATTCACACACAACACCTGATTATTTTTAAAAGTCTCATAAACTGAGGATGAACGGTTCAGGCAGACCAGCAAGGTCGGTGGCGTATCTGTCACACTACAGACCGCTGATGCTGTAAATCCTGCCATTCCCGCCGCACCTTGTGTGGTAATCACATTCACCGCAGCGCCCAGATTAGACATGCCCTGACGGAAAATCTGCTGATCGATCTGGGTAAATACTTCAGTTGCGGTTTCAGTCTTTAAAACCTTATTTAATGCACTGTTTTCTGCAACCGCTTCCGTGATGATTTTAGACAATTTGGCATTCATGCTGTTCCCCCCGCCCCAAGTCAGTTTTCAGTGACAGACTTAGGGCTGATATAGATGAGATTGAATCAGGTGGTTCGACTTATACATGGGCAATCGAGGCGATTTCGACCAGCGCATGAGGTTTGACCAAACCCGTCTGTACGCAATATCGTGCCGGTTTATCTCCCGGGAAATACTCTGCATAAACGGCATTAATCGCTGCATAATCTGCCCAATCTTTGACAAATACATGATTGAAAGTCACATCGTCCATGCTGCCACCGGCTTCTTCAATGACGCGCTTGATGGTTTCCAGAATATGACGAGTCTGTGCTGCTGCATCGCCGACATGCACGATGTTATTATTTTCATCAAAGGCCAATGTGCCTGACACATAGACAATATTGTCTGCCTTGGTTGCCGGTACAAACGGCGCTAACGGTTTTGAAGTTCCTGCTGGAATAATGACTTCTTTAGGCATACTGTTTTTTCCTTAATCCTGATCTTTAATTTTTTAGGCACTTTCAGCCAATTTAGTTTCTTTAAGTGATTCACTTTCTTTTTGAAAGGTTTCGACAAAATTTGCGGTATCGGATACCCAGCCAAAGAAGGTCTTGATGTTATACAGACTGGCTTCATGGGCTTCGACTGGCCCGGCCTGATGGCATGCATCTGCAAGTGCCACACCAAAATATTCCAGAAAAAAACCATCACGTAAGGTCGATTCCACACAAACATTGGTGGCAATTCCCACAAACACCAGATTGCGAATACCACGCACACGCAACATGCTGTCCAGTGCAGTATTAAAGAAACCGCTATAGCGAGGTTTTTCAATGACCAGATCTTGTGGCAGTGGCTGTAATTCATCAATCAGTTCAAAATCCCAACCACCTTTAGCCAGCAACTTACCGTACAATTCAGGCTGCTTGCGCATGGTCTTCAGGGCATTGGATTTATGAAAATTTGGGGAATTCGCTCCACCCGCCTCCTTGTATTCTGCATCCCAGCCATTTTTAAAATAGATGACCTGAATACCGGCCGCATGCGCAGCATCGACTGCCTTTTTAATGTTTTCGACTACGGGTTTGGTCTTTGAGACATCAAAACCCGCCAGATCAAGATAGCCACCCTGTGAGGTATAGGCATTCTGCATGTCGATCACAATCAGCGCGGTCTGTTCAGGTGCCAGACAAATCGCTTCAGGCTCAGCTTTAAGCGTTTTTCCGGTACCCAGTTTTTCTGTAAAATCGGCAGTTACTACTGACTCACTCATGCGCTTTTCTCCAGAACAGGTGCTTCGCCCTCAATCACAATATGGTCACGGCATTTCATTAATGGCTGGATTTTCTGACCGAAATCTTCTACGCCCTGAACGAAATCATCAAAAGTCAGGAGTACACCTTCAGTGCCCTTGATCTCGCCAATTTCATCCAACATTCGTGCAACATTTTCATAAGAACCTACAAAGGTTCCCATATTGATATTCACTGGAGATACACTAGACGCCATTTGACGGATATTGGTATCTGCACCGGAAGTCGTGTCTTTCCCGCCCTGATTCATCAACCAGTTAATCGCTTCCATGTCGGCACCATCGTTATAATGCTGCCATTTCGCTTGAGCTTCTTCGTCAGTTTCTGCCGCAATCAGCATAAATAGGACATAAGTTTGTACTTCACGACCGGTGACATCGGTTTTTTCTTTCAAGCGATCATTAATTTCTGCATAAGCTGTCGGTGTATTCAGTCCTTTACCAAACACGAAGTTGTAGTCAGCATATTGCGCAGAAAATTCCAGACCGGCATCCGACTGACCAGCACAGATAATTTTCATGTCTGCTTGCGGTCGCGGACTCACACGACAGTCTTCCATCTGGAAATGTTCGCCTTTAAAATCTGATTTACCTGTTGCCCAGAGTTCACGCAGGATCTGTACATATTCAGACAGATATTCATAGCGCTTGCCAAAATATTCATTGCCTGGCCACATGCCCATCTGGGTATATTCAGGTGGCTGCCAGCCAGTCACCACATTTAGCCCAAAACGGCCATTGGAAATAGAATCAATGGTGGATGCCATACGTGCCACAATTGCCGGTGGCATCACCAAAGTGGCTGCAGTTGCATAAATTTGAATTTTGCTGGTCACGGCTGCGAGACCCGCCATCAGGGTAAAAGTTTCCAGGTTATGTTCCCAGAATTCGGTCTTGCCACCAAAGCCACGCAGCTTGATCATGGAGAGTGCGAAATCGAAACCATAGTGTTCAGCACGCTGCACGATTTGTTTGTTTAACTCAAAAGTCGGCATGTACTGGGGTGCATTTTCAGAGAGTAACCAGCCGTTGTTTCCAATTGGACAAAAGACACCTATTTTCATTTTTTACACCTCATTATTTTTAACCAATATTCAAAATCCTGTTGCCAATTCAGGTTTTTTATTTATGTTTAAAATATTGCAAAGCGCATGCCAATTAATTTTAATTATTTAATTTCAAATATTTAATATTTATTTTTTTTAATTTTTAGTAAAATAATGATTTTCACCCCTGAATCAATTTTGCTCATCGTGTTTCATTCAGGTGCATTAAAATCGATCATCATCGCTTTTAGGAAGAATCAGATTTTGAGTAAAACCATAAAAATAATTCATTAGAAAAAATAAAAAGCCAGAAACAGGTTCTGGCTTGAGCAAACAAAGTGACATGCTGAAAATATCAGGCTGATTTCAAAAATTGCAGCATGCTTTGGTTGATCTGAGCGGTTTCAGTCACTGTAGAAGCATGCGCTCCTGTTGCAAACACGCTAAGCTGACTCTGCGACAATAATTGCTGAAGTTGTTGCGAGCGTTGATAAGGCACCAGAAAATCATCCTGATTGGCAATCAGATGCACAGGAATACCTTTGAGTGCCTGCTGATGCTTTGCTTCGAGCTTGAAAGTCTGCACTGCATTTAAACGCGCCAAGACATTTTGAATCGGTGGAAAGTCCAATAGCTGCTTATTTTCTGCATCAGTCAACTGTTCAATATGGGTAGAGATCCAGTGTGGTGGATACAGAAATAAAGCTTGTGCCCGCACATAGGCCTCGGCCCCGCTATTCAGCAACAAGGACGTGCGTGCCTGAAAACATTTTTGCGTATGTGCATCCAATTCTCCCCAGGCATTCAGCATGGTCAGACTCAATAACTTAAATGCTTTCTCAACCTGATAAGTCGCGAGCTGCATGCCAATAGGGCCGCCCAAGGCATGTCCAATAAAATGAAACTCGCGAATATTATGGCTAATCAATAAATCCAGAATCTGTCGGGCCATATGGTCTATAGAATAAGGAGTTGGCAACAGTTCAGAATCCGAATGACAACCTTCCTGATCATAAGTCACCACATGAAAATATTGCTGCAAAGCCTCAATTTGTGGATTCCAGAAACTGGCATGTCCGCCTAATCCGGAGGAAAGTACTACATAAGGCGCATCAACCCATGCTGCACGATGAATAAATAAAGACATAAAATTCTCATAGTTTAAATATGAGATGAATGCAGCAAGATATATGCCTGAATAAGATTTTTTTTGAACAATTGTTAAAATTAGAGCCAGTAGACATTAAAGCTATAATAAAATTCCTGCACTTCAAAGCGCACGTTATAGCCCAGATCTGTTAATTCGGCAGACAAGTCACGAATATCTTCCAAAGGCAGATGTTTGGGAAAAACTGTCAGCACCGCTGTATTGCCTTGCCGGGCATTATCTTCAATCAGTTGCGCCAGACGTGGCTTGTACATTTCAATATCCAGATTGGCAACATTGGATAAAATTTTGGCCTGATCTGCCGTCATAAAAGTCATTTTTATTTTCTCTTTTAATCTTATTCCCCTAAGCTAAATGATTTATAAAGCGCTTAATATTTCACTTTTGTATCAGAACATGCTGAAAGAGAGTATAAAAAAAATCCCTCATCATGAGGGATTTTTTTGATCAAACTTATTGGCCTGGCAGAGGAATATATTGTGAAGCACTGTCTTGTGCCTTACGTTCAGTCACTACAACTTCCAGCATCATGTTTTTTCCTGCACGCTCAATTTCAATCTGAATGGTGCTGTTTGGCTTTTGCAAGGCCACAAAATTAATCAGATGTGAGGCTGAACTAATCTCTTCCTCATTTACTTTCATAATTTTATCGCCACGCTGGATCCCCGCTTTGGCAGCAGGTCCGTCTGGTAACACTTCTGCGACCGTCACGCCTTTTTCTTTGGGTTGCAGGACATCATCACGCTCTGCTGGCAATAAGCTGATACCTAACCAGCCACGAACGACACGGCCATCTTTCAGAATCGCATTCATTACCTGCTGACAGATTTTGGCTGGAATGGCAAAACCAATCCCCAACGAACCACCAGACTGCGAGAAAATTGCAGTATTCACACCAATTAAATTACCGGCGACATCAATCAATGCACCACCCGAGTTCCCCGGATTAATCGCAGCATCGGTCTGCACAAAGTCTTCATAGGTATTAATGCCTAAGTCTGAACGGCCCGTTGCCGAGATAATCCCCTGCGTCACGGTTTGCCCAACGCCAAAAGGATTACCAATCGCCAGAACCACATCACCGACTTCATTGCCACTGAGTTTAAATGGCAGAACTGGCAATTGTGTCAGTTCAATCTTGATCACGGCCAGATCGGTATCCGGATCAGTTCCAACCACCTTGGCTTCAGCACGACGACCATCCTGCAAAGCCACTACAATCTGATCGGCCTGTGCAATCACGTGGTTATTGGTCAGGATATAACCGTCTGGACGTACAATTACACCCGAACCTAAACTGTTTTCATTCGGGCTTTGTCCATACTGGTCAGGCAACTGATCGCCAAAGAATTCACGAAATACCGGATCGGTCAGTAAAGGATGCGCCTGTTGCTTGACTTTTTGGGTAGTAAAAATATTCACGACAGCGGGTGCTGCCACTTTTACAGCAGCACTATAGGAGACCACGCCTCCTGAGCGCGACGTATCAATCAACGGCTCTACTTTTTCAGCAGGCATTTTGACACCATCTGGCGCAACTGGTGCCTTTGGTTTTTGTAGTTGTTGCCACCCCAAAAAACCGATAATGACTAAAATCAGTAACACCCAGGGTAACCATGTAAAGGTGCGGCGCACGTTGCTATCCTCTAAAATATTTTAATTCGTTGATGACTAAGTAATTTGTGTCCTATTGTAATGCTAAATACATAACTAAACACAAAAAATTCCACAGAGATTTGTGCAGCTTTAGTTACAATTAGACCTATAGATAAATATGGGCAAGTTTTTAAACTTACAGGAATTTTATGGCGAATTTGAACGATATTATTCAATGGTGTGACCAAACTTTGGCAGCACGTGAATTTAAGGACTATGCACCGAATGGCTTGCAGATTGAAGGCAAATCCGAGGTGAATAAAATCCTCTGTGCTGTGACTGCTTCCCAGAGTGCCATTGAAGCTGCAATTGAGCAAGGCGCAGATTTATTGCTGGTTCATCATGGCTATTTCTGGAAAGGAGAAGCCTACCCAATTACGGGAATGCGTGGTAAACGCATTAAAACCCTGATTCAAAATGATATTTCACTGGTTGGCTATCACCTACCTTTAGACAGTCATCCAACTCTGGGAAATAATGCTGCCATTGCGGATTTATTAGAACTCGAAAATATCGAACAGCTGGATCCGAGTGAAAAACGTCCGATTGGCAATATTGGCTATTTAAAACAGCCAATGAGTCCGGAAGATTTTAAAAATTATGTTTCAGAAAAGCTGGGCTTTGATGCGATTCATCTGCCTGCAGACAAAACTCAAATCCATAAAGTCGGTTTTTGTACCGGCGGTGCGCAGGATTATATTCAAAAAGCGGCACTACAGAACTGTGATGCCTATATTTCGGGCGAAGTGTCTGAACGGACCTTTTATGAAGCTCAGGAACTGAATGTGCATTATTATGCCTGTGGCCATCATGCGACTGAAAAATACGGTGTGCAACGCCTGGCCAAGGCTATTTCAGAACAGTTTAATATTGAGTATGATTATTTCGAATTAAACAATCCGATTTAATTCGACTGACGTTTATGATCAGTGGCTTTATTCATATATTTTCAGGCTTTATTCTGTATTGTTATTTATACACGATGCCCATTTCTGCCCGATTATCTATTACAATAAAGCCACTTATTGTTAAAACCCAGCAAAATGCAAGGAATTGAAAACATGACAACCATTACTTTACCAGCATTACCTTATGGCTACGAAGATCTTGCTCCACACATCAGCAAAGAAACTTTAGAATACCATCACGACAAACACCACAATACGTATGTGGTTAACCTGAATAACCTGATCGCTGGTACTGAGCTTGAAGGCAAAACTCTAGAAGAAATTATTACAGCAACTGCTGGTGATGCTTCTAAAGCGGGTGTTTTCAATAACGCGGCTCAAGTTTGGAACCACACGTTCTACTGGAACTGTATGGCTAAAAACGGCGGCGGTAAAGCAACTGGTACTTTGGCTGCGAAAATTGACGAAGCATTCGGTTCTTATGAAAAATTTGCTGAAGAATTTGCTGCTGCTGCAACTACTCAATTTGGTTCAGGTTGGGCTTGGTTAGTGGCTGACGAAGTAAACGGTCAGCTTTCTATCATGAAAACTTCAAATGCTGATACGCCAATGGCGCACGGTAAAATTGCAGTGTTGACGATTGACGTTTGGGAACACGCTTACTACATCGATTTCCGTAATGCTCGTCCTAAGTACATCTCTACTTTCCTAGAAAGCCTAGTAAACTGGGATTATGCAAATGCGAAATATGCAGGTCAACCTGCAGGTGTTGAGAAATAATTCTTTATTTCTTTGCTAAAAAAATCACCCATTTTGGGTGATTTTTTTATTTTTAGGCACTAAGTGAATATTAATAAAGCAAACAATTCATTTCTTTACATTAATTGATTGACGACCTTCTGATTCCTCCCTAAAATGCCGATCAGATTCTCCAATAGCTCAGTCGGTAGAGCGACGGACTGTTAATCCGCAGGTCCCTGGTTCGAGCCCAGGTTGGAGAGCCATCTATTCTTCCATAGCTCAGTCGGTAGAGCGACGGACTGTTAATCCGCAGGTCCCTGGTTCGAGCCCAGGTGGAAGAGCCAAGATTCTAAAAAACCCACTCATTGCGAAGTGGGTTTTTTTATAGCTGTATTTTTTAAATTGAGATCATATTGATTTATATGCGCGATCAGCTAACTTATTTCTTATGCTCCAGATCGCTTATCAAAATTAAGGCTGATCGCGATTTTGCTGTTAAGACCAGTTTACATAAACATAACAGTTTGAACTACAAACCTTTTCGACTATTTTTAAAACACTTGATTCAATTTCTGCAGCTTTTTTCCAAAAGTGCCTTGACCCCTTTTCAAATCTCTCTATAATCGCTGTCAGATTCTCCAATAGCTCAGTCGGTAGAGCGACGGACTGTTAATCCGCAGGTCCCTGGTTCGAGCCCAGGTTGGAGAGCCAATCTATCTATTCTCCCATAGCTCAGTCGGTAGAGCGACGGACTGTTAATCCGCAGGTCCCTGGTTCGAGCCCAGGTGGGAGAGCCAAGATTCTGAAGAAACCCACTCATTGCGAAGTGGGTTTTTTTATTCTCCCCTTTTGTGATCTGTGTTTGATTTGAGTCAGTTTATATTTTTTGTGATTGGCTGCCTGGCAACATTTGCATTAGTTTGCCTGCTCTTTCCGCATCTCTTCACCCGTCAAAAGAAATTCTATCCGAAGCGCGTCATTACTGCTTTTGAAAGCAGGATGTTTACACGTCTGAAAGATGCCTTTCCCCATCATCATATTCTGGCACAAGTCGCGTTTAGTGCTTTGATCACGCACGATCAGATGAAAATGCGTAATCAATTTAATCGTAAAGTCACAGACTTCGTAGTACTTGATCGTGAATATAATGTAGTGGCGATTGTCGAACTGGATGATCCGAGTCATATTGGCAAAGAGCAGGAAGATGCTGAACGTGATGCGATGCTGATTGCAGCAGGCTATACCGTGATTCGATACACCCAGATTCCAACTATCAGACAACTGCAAAGGGATTTAAGATAAGTTAAGCGGCAATTGCAGTACTTTCCGGTGCAGCTTGAATTGGATTGATCAAAACCTCCTGCTCCGCTTTTAATTTCTCGGCAGCTTTTAGTGCTTCAAAATTAGCCAATCCTCGTCCAATTTAGCGTCTCATCACAAGCATTCTCAGTTAAACCTGCCTTTCTGCAGGATTAGGGTGATAAAGTTTAAGTTATCGCTCTATAATCCTTTCGAAAATAAAATATAAGTCAGATGACCTGATTGGCTTATTTCATTTCTAGCCATCATCACCTTGCTTATTTTTGGCGTTGTTTTTTTATTCAGTGATCGTTTATTTATGCAAAATTTTATTCGTATTGGTATCGCAGGTTACGGTAATCTTGGCCGCGGTGTTGAAACTGCCATCCAAAAAAATCCTGATATGCAGCTTGTCGGTATTTTTACTCGCCGCTCACCAAGCAGCATCTCTCCTTGCTTTGCAGAAACTCAAGTGTATAGCATGGATGCACTATTAAATGATTTTAGCGACAAAATTGATGTACTGATTCTTTGTGGCGGCTCTAAAGATGACTTGCCACAACAGGCGCCTATCTTTGCAAGTAAATTCAATACTGTAGATAGCTTTGATACGCATGCACGTATTCCGGAATACTATGCTGCAGTCGATGCACCTGCCTTTGCTAACAAAAAAACAGCCATGATTTCTATTGGCTGGGATCCCGGCATGTTCTCGATTAACCGTTTATTTGGTGAAGCATTATTACCAGATGGCGAAACTTATACTTTTTGGGGTAAAGGCTTAAGCCAAGGCCATTCAGATGCGATCCGCCGTGTAGCAGGGGTGAAAGCTGGTGTTCAATACACCATTCCATCTACTGACGCGATTGAACAAGTCCGCAGCGGCGCACGACCTGAGTTAAGCACCAAAGACAAACATCATCGTGACTGTTATGTAGTCTTGGAACAAGGGGCTGATGCGGCAACAGTTGAACAAACCATCGTCAGCATGCCTGATTATTTTGCGGATTATAATACGACCGTGAATTTTATCAGTGAGGAAACATTACTGAAAGATCATCAGGATATGCCACATGGCGGTTTTGTCATTCGTAGTGGTAATACCAGTGATGCACAAAAACAGGTGATTGAGTTTTCTTTAAAGCTGAATAGCAATCCGGAATTTACTGCAAGTGTTCTAGTGGCTTATGCCCGTGCCTGCTACCGTCTGAATCAAACTCAGCAATATGGTGCCAAAACAGCCCTAGATGTAGCACCTGCCCTACTTTCAATTAAATCTTCAGAACAATTGCGCAAAGAATTGCTTTAAGATGATTTAAATATAGCCACCGATCGGATGATGGGTGGCTATATTTTTCCATTCTAGAATACGGCTTGCCTAATTACTAAGTATCGAATATCTACAGTCAAATCATCGTTTGCAGAAACCCATGCAACTATCCACTACACAAACATTTTCAGTATTAGACAAGTGCAAAGGGATTTAAGATAAATTAAGGTGCTGTTGCACTACTTTCAGACGCAGCTTGAGTTGAATCTGCCTTAACATCCTGCTCTGCTTTGAGCTTTTCCGCAGCTTCTCGTGCTTCAATACGCGCAATCATATCTGCCTGCTGCTGCTTGTATTTTTCCTGATTTTTAGCATCACTATTCACTGCAAGAAATGCCATACTAATTAAAAATACCGGAATACAAAGTGCAAGCGTACCGAAGATCAATAGCTTTTTGACACTGCGGGGCTGTGGCTGCTCGGACATAACAAACCTGCTTTAATTTCGTCATTTAATTACACTGCCCAATATAACAAAATAAAGTCATAGCTCAAGCCTTATAGATTAGGCAATAACAAAAGCATCCTTATAGGACGCTTTTTTCTCAGTCGATAGACAGTCACTACCTCAAAGCCAGTAGTATTCCTGCAAAAATAATCAGTCCAATCCAGCGGTTATGACGGAACGCCCAGAAACAAAGCTGTGGATCTTTATTCCGTGTTTTTAACCCTTGGTAAATAAAATCAAGAGCGACAACAATTAATGCAGCCAGGCCAAATGGAAGCAATAAATTCTCTAGCCAAAGTGCCACAGCAATCAAAAGAATACTAATGGCCTGCAAAGCGCTAATGATCTGAATATCATGCCGACCAAATAAGATCGCGGTTGATTTCACCCCAATCTTTAAATCGTATTCACGATCTGCAATTGCATATTGCGTATCATAGGCTACAGTCCAAGCCAGATTGCCAAAATATAAAAGCCAGCAGGTTAAATCCGGAGTTTGCCCAACTGCGGTATAAGCCATCGGAATCGACCAGGAAAATGCTGCTCCCAGAAAGACTTGAGGCAAATGGGTATAGCGCTTCATAAAAGGATAAATAAACGCTAGAAACAAAGCCCCAAATGACCAGTAAAAAGTTTCGATTGGCAGAAAAAATAGCAAGCAGGCACTGGCAGCCACCAAAACCAGAAATACCATCACGGCCTCTTTGGCACTGATAATCCCGGTCGCTAATGGGCGGTTTTTAGTACGCTCCACATGTGCATCGACTTTACGGTCAGCAAAATCATTAATGGCACAGCCTGCCGCCCGCATAAAAATCACACCCAAAATCATGGGAATTAAAATTTCAATACGTGGCATGCCCTGAGCTGCAATCCACAGCGCCCACATGGTAGGCCAAAAAACCAGTTCAGTCCCAATCGGTTTATCAAAACGACAAAGATAATAATAGGCGCTAAGACGCTCACGCCAGGTGATTGCTTGTGCGGTTGCCATAAAAATCAAGCCCGTGAATTTTGTATAAAGTGTTCAAATGCCGGTAAAAATGTTTCTTGTACGATAAATTTACAGCCGTGCCAAGTATAGCAGCTCTGACGGGTCCAGCCCTCATCTAAAAGTACCACCCGGCGCTGGCACAGTGGATTAGTGCGCTGAAACAGAAACCAGCCAATCGGTTTGGTGCCAATATGCTGAAAAATTCGGGCTTTTTTTTGCAGGCTTAAAATCGGAAAGATGCTTTTGGCTTTCACCCAAGGAGACTGTTCCGAGCCGTAGAGATAACTTTCACGCACCCAGGAAGTATGCTGATGTGACATCTGCATCCATTTGGCATTGGCAAAGCTTAAACGCTGAAAATGCTCTTGAATTGGCTCGACATGGAATTGTCCTTGCGCCAAATCGGTCAGTTGTTGCGTGAGTGAACCCGATGCATACAGCCACGGTTTTAACTCAACAGGCAGAGTTGACAGCAACACACGCTGATTTTGATTTCTAGAACGACTATTCATTGTTAACAGTTATCTGTTTTTGCAATGATTTCATATTTGCCTTGTGGGGTTTTAATTAAAATAAAACCTTCAGCACTCAAATAAAATGATTCTGGATAAGCATAATCCAGCGCTATTTCAGGATTTTTCAGCGCCACAAATTGAGCCTGCTTATAACCCTCGGGAGTCCGCCCCACTTCAAGATAAGTCACTTCAGAGAAGTTCAACTTAAAACCTTTGTTATGATCTTTTGGATCAATCCATGGATAAAAGCTGGTGTGCTTTTTACGTTGTGCCATTTAAGCCCATCAATCATTTAAAATTATAAATAGATGATACAAAAAAACCCGCGACATGCGCGGGTTTTCTTCGCTTTAATTCGTGATGAATTACAAGCTGTAGTACATATCAAATTCAACTGGGTGAGTAGTCGTGTTTAGACGACGAACTTCTTCAGTTTTAAGCTCGATATAAGCATCAAGCATTTCTTTCGTGAACACGCCACCTTTTAACAGGTAATCATGATCCGCTTGAAGTGCTTCAAGCGCCATATCCAGGCTATGCGCCACTGTAGGGATTTTTGCTTCTTCTTCCGGTGGAAGATCGTACAAGTTCTTGTCAGCAGCTTCACCTGGGTGGATCTTGTTTTGAATACCGTCAAGACCAGCCATCAACAATGCCGCGAAACCTAGGTACGGGTTCATCATTGGATCTGGAAAACGCGCTTCAATACGCTTGCCTTTCGGGCTAGACACGTAAGGAATACGGATAGATGCAGAACGGTTACGCGCTGAGTAAGCAAGCATAATCGGTGCTTCGAAATGTGGAACCAAACGCTTATACGAGTTTGTAGAAGGGTTAGTGATCGCATTCAAAGAACGGGCATGTTTAATTACACCACCGATGAAGTACAACGCCATTTCTGAAAGGCCTGCATATTCATCACCAGCAAACAGGTTTTTGCCGTCTTTAGAGATCGACATATGCACGTGCATACCAGAACCATTATCGCCAACCATTGGTTTAGGCATAAAGGTTGCTGTTTTTGCATATTGATGCGCAACGTTCCAAACCGCATATTTGAACTGTTGAACTTCGTCTGCTTTACGCACCATAGTGTTGAAGCTCACACCAATTTCTAACTGGCAAGAAGCAACTTCGTGGTGATGTACTTCTACACGACCTGGACCCATGATGTCTTCGATACGCGCACACATGTCTGCACGCATGTCATGTGAAGAATCTACAGGAGGAACTGGGAAGTAACCGCCTTTTACGCGTGGACGGTGACCAGAGTTACCGCCTTCGTAGTCTTTGTTAGTTGACCAAGCAGCTTCTTCAGCGATCAATGTATGGCGCGCGCCAGACATGTCGATTTCCCATTTTACTTCGTCAAATACGAAGAATTCTGGTTCTGGACCAAAGAATGCAGTGTCACCGATACCGGTAGATTTCAAATATTCTTCTGCACGGCGCGCAATCGAACGTGGGTCACGATCATAACCTTGACCAGTTGATGGCTCGATTACGTCACAAGTTACAACAACTGTTGGCTCTGCAAAGAACGGGTCGATAAAACCTGTTGCCGCATCCGGACGTAAAATCATGTCCGATGCTTCGATGCCTTTCCAACCTGCAATTGAAGAACCGTCAAACATTTTGCCGTCTTCAAATGTATCTTCATCAATACTGTCTGCTGGGTAAGTGACGTGTTGTTCTTTACCCTTGGTATCAGTAAAGCGAAAATCGACCCATTTTGCGCCACTTTCTTGTATGAGTTGAAGGACCTTGTTCGCCATGCTCATTTTGCTCCGATGTTTTTGTTGCACCCGTGAAGTGCGTGTTAGCAGTTGATAGTTATTAAGCAATTACCGTACCAACTTTTAAAAGTATAGATAAAATCTTGAAATCTTTATAAGAAATCATGAAGTGACAAAAATACTTTGCGGCTATTATACTAGCTGCAAAACTAAATGCACTATATTCAAGCATTCTTCATTTATTTTATTTCAGCTTTATTTTTTAGCGCACCTAAATAGTGCATGTATCTATAAAGATGTATGAGAAACATAGCTTTTTATAGCAAATATGCTGCTTTTTCTTACTTTTGTTATGTTTTTACTTGTTTTTGGCTAAAAATTGAGCGTTTTTTGGTAGATATCAGTAAAGAAAATTTTGCGATTCATTTGGGATTGTATGCCTATTATGAGGCATTTTCTTTAAATCTACTTTCAATAGAAAAGTTTATATAAAGCTTAATTATTCAAGTGATGTTTTTTTCATCAAGCATTTTACCTCTCTTTGATCTCATTTTTTCATTTTTAAGTTTTACTCTAAAAAATATTCATTTAAAACTTTCTCTGAGTAAGCCTATTACTTTAAATCATGATTAAAATTTTATTTAATTTTCTATAGGTTTTTAAAGCCAATAAATTGAGCGAAATTGTTGCGCCGAATGGGGCTATTTTTTGCTATGATGAAGCGTGCTTTATTTTCACACAATGAAATCAATGATTTAGTTGTGTCAGGCAAGTGCTTGCAACACGTATAAATAAAGTACGATCTGGACAACATTAGCACAGTTAAGTGCATTAATTTCAATAGGTTAAGCTCATGCTTTTAATGATCGAGAATTATCATAATAATTAAATACTGTAAAATGCCATTAAACTAAAATCTACATGTCTTTATTATCAATCGTTTCGGCTTAAATACCATAAAATAGAATTAAATTGTATTAATCACTTTTGTGAGTAATATAGTGAGTAACAATATTTAATCTTTTGCGTTACTCACATGCTTAACGATACCAAGCTAAAAAAACTAAAATCAATGGAAAAAGCATACCGTATTGCTGATCAGGGTGGGCTGTGTATTGAGGTTCGTTCGACCGGTACAAAACTGTGGCGTGTGCGTTATCGGTATGCAGGAAAAGCCTCAATGATCAGTCTGGGTGAATACCCTATTGTAAGCTTGGCTGAGGCACGTCAAAAGCAAGATGAAATCAAATCACTACTTGCTAGAAATATTGATCCAGCTGTGCATCGCCAACAAGAAAAGGCTGCCCTGCTTTGTGATGAAAATAGTTTTGAGGCAATTGCCAAGGAATATGCTGCGGATCGACTAAAGGATAAATCACAAACTTATATTGATGCTTTTCACCGGGCAATGGAAAAGGATATCTACAAAGTCATCGGACATAAGAATATTAAAGATGTGACTTCTGCTGATGTTTTGAAGATCATGCAAAATACAGTCAAGCGCGTTAAAAGTCAGGATAACCGTGGCACTGGTGAAGTAACAGCAATTGAAAACAGAAAGAAGATTGGCTCTGTGATGAGATATGCCATTGCGACATTAAGAGCTGAGAATGATCCGACCTATGCGGTACGCGAAGTCATTGCACGACCAGACGTAGAGCATGCAAGACCGCTAAGCTTGGCTGAAAGAAAGCTGTTTAGAGCGCGAATCGATAGTTATGGTGGTGCTGAGTCAACAGTCAATTCTATTTTATTCTTGTTCTATACCATGCTTCGCACAATTGAGGTGCGTCGACTGCAATGGTCATTTATTGATTTTGACGAAAGGACTATTACTTTTGAAAAACAAACCCGGGAACAGCTTAAAAAAGGCATGCGACTGACCAAGAAAAATAGGACGCATGTAGTGCCAATGTCAGAACAGGTTTACCAACTTCTACTCAAACAAAAGAAGCTTACTGGCCGTAAGAAGTATGTTTTTGAAGGTGTTTATAATGGTGGGATGATGCCAGCTACTACAATTAATAGAGCGCTACAGTACATCATGCAGAACGTTACAGCACATGATTTTCGGGCTACAGCATCTACCCTATTGAATGAATTTGGCTATGATGAAAAGTGGATCGAAACCCAACTGGCCCATGCTGATGAGAATAAAACGCGTGCGTCATACAACCATGCTAAATATTTAGCAGATCGTAAAAAGATGATGCAGGATTGGGCTGATATTGTGGATGGGTGGAGGGAGTAAATTGAAGTTAAGGTTTTTATATCAAAATTCCGACTAAGTTAAAGTCGATACCCTTAACTGTGAGCTTTATATTTATAGAAGAATTTAGAAATTTTTTAATAATGAGGAAATATAATGGAAAAGCCGCACATTTACTGCGATAGAAAAATTATTAAGTGTTCTGTTTGTGGAGCATGGGATGACTATAGTTTTAACGATACTCAGCACTTTTATCTTATTGCTGCTGCCGAAGGTAAGCAAACTCGTGGACTCTATTCTATAGAGAGTATTAGGTGTAAAGAGTGCAATAAAGTGGCTAGAAATAATCAAGACCCTTATTTTTATTATTGAGGAATTATTTATTAAAGTAAAAAACAAAGCCCTCATTTGAGGGCATTTATCTATTTTATTAGAATATTGTTCTCTAGTGAGTTATTCAGTCTTATTTAAGAACTTTCACAATAGCAGCATGACGCGCTTTGCAGTCGCTATATTTAGCTACTGTATCAATAGACCAGACCAAAACAACCTTACCCTGCCCTGATTCCAGTTTTTGCAAATCAGGGCAAGACTCAAGGAGGTTTACTGGCACCACTGGTGATAAGTGAGTTGAGTTGCTGCAGGCCATCATCATCAAAGCAATGGTTGAGATACACAGGACGATCAATGATCTTTTGCACTTCACGCGTAACTGTTTCGACTTGCACGTGCTGCTCTGATTTTGCTGCTTCATAATCCGCACTCATCTGGTTAATTTGATTTTGTTTATGGGTTAGAGCTTTGAGATGGTTTTGCTCTATTTTCTGAATTTTTATCGTGCACTGCTCACCAGCCTTGCGCAGCTTTCCGCTTAAGTGATTGGTGTAAGCAACTTGCCCTAGCCATAAAAAGAAAAAGACCGCAATTGCGATCCAGTGTTTATATTTCCATAATAGATTTAGAGTCATTTTAAAAATAACTCCATTTCAATTTTCCTGCGATTCACCAGACCTTGCAGGCGTTTGCCACGAGCATTTACCCATAAGCCAAATTGATCAGCTGCCGCCTTATAATTTTTCTCATTCAGCCTTTTGACCAAAGTGGATTCTTCAAATGCGTTAGGTCCAATGTTATAGGCCAATGAAACCAAGGCATCAAACTGATTCTGATTGATCGGAACATTGACTGCGCTATTGACGGTTTGCTCGAATTTTTTCAAGTCATGTTGCATGTAGCTTTTGGCTTGTTCCAGTGTGCAGGTATCCCCTTTTTTGACACGAATACCATTTAGGTATTTTGTGGTGCCATAACCAATGGTCCATACCCCCACGCCATCATCGTAGGCATTGAGCCGTAGGCTTTCAAAATTACGGATCAGATCAATACCACTTGGGCTGATGCTCATTTCATCCGTAGCGAT
>NZ_JBIUAT010000016.1:0-64094 GCF_044547685.1 Acinetobacter sp. NPDC052428 | reverse complement strand
CCCACCCCCACCCCAACCACCACCCACACAAAACCACGTCACAGATTTTATATAAATACCAATCCATATGATCATTATTTGACTGAGTATTTGATTTTCTTGGAATATTCGCTTTAGTTTTTTTCGCAGATATTTGTTCTCTTAATGATTCAGAGGAATAGCAACACGATATGATAAGCTAAAGTGTAGCTATGAGGGGGCAGTTGCATTAGCTTGTATATTTATTTGGCTACCTTTATCGGGTAAATTCTATACTTGAAATGTCAACAGACCCTAATAACAACTAAGTATTTTCAAGATATAAAAAACCCAGCATGTGCTGGGTTTTTTATTCATCCGGTTTTACATCTGTGACTGAATATAATTTTGCAGACCAATCAGTTCGATTAAGCGCAATTGTTTTTCTAACCAGTAAGTATGGTCTTCTTCGGTATCCGACATTTGCTGGCGTAACATATCACGGCTGATATAGTCACCTTTCTCTTCGCACAGTTTGATGCCCTGCGCCAGTTTTTCCCGCACATGATATTCAAGTTTTAGATCGGCTTTCAGGCAGCTCACCACATCCTCGCCAATCTCAACGTCATCGCGCTGCATGTTTGGCGTTCCTTCAAGGAACAGAACACGACGGATAATCGCATCCGCATGCTGGGACTCTTCTTGCATTTCGTGATCGATACGTTCAAAGATTTTGGTCAATCCCCAATCTTCATACATACGAGAGTGAATCAAGTATTGGTCACGAGCAGCCAGTTCGCCACCGATCAACATATTTAAATAATCTACGACTTCTGGATTTCCGCGCATTTGAATAACTCCCTACCTATATTTTGCTATTATGGCGAAAAGCAATTGAATTTGCAAAGCTTAACCATGGTTAAATATTTGATTTTTATATAATTAAAATGAGAAGTACTTGCATTTACACTTTGTTCTTAATGAAATCCCATTTATAAAACAACACTTTGCACTTTCATTACGCTTGGCAATAACCTAAAACTGGCGAATAAACACATGCGTTAAAATTTGTAAATCTTAATTTTGACCAGACAGATTCATTCTTTTTGTATAAACATCACTGCATTGGCGTACTTCATGCTTGAATTTCGCTTATCATTCACACAAATTTAAAACAACAACGGTTCCGATATGACACATCCACAAACAATATCGCCGGTTCTGGTTACCGGTGCATCGGGTTATATTGCCAGCTGGGTCATCCAGAAATTACTCACGCAAGGCTATACCGTACATGCTACGGTGCGTGACCTGAATAAAAGTAAAAGCTTTGCTCATTTAGAAAAAATTGCCGACAGCACGCCGGGAACTCTTAAGTTATTTCAGGCCAATTTATTAAGCCCAGGCTCTTTTGATCAGGCGATGCAAGGTTGTGAAATTGTCTTTCATATGGCCTCGCCTTTTGTGGTCACCAACTATAAAGATGCAGTCAAAGATATTATTGAACCTGCGGTGTTAGGCACTGAAAATGTACTGAATAGTGTCAATCAGACCGAATCAGTGAAACGCGTGATCGTCACATCGAGTATCGCATCCACCTATGGCGATGCCATTGATATTCTACAGACTGAAAATAACAGTTTTGATGAATCACACTGGAATACCACCAGTTCGGCCACGCATCAGCCTTATCCTTATTCCAAAGTCATGGCAGAGCGTAAAGCCTGGGAAATGGCTGAAGCGCAAGATCGCTGGGATCTGGTCTGTATCAATCCAGCGCTAGTCTTTGGTCAATCCCTAACACCAACTACTCAGTCGGGCAGTGTCGAAGTCTTGCAGCAATTTGCCAACGGCATGATGCTGCTTGGCGTTCCACCGATGTGGAATGGCGTGGTCGATGTTCAGGATGTCGCTGAAGCGCATATCCGTGCTGCATTTAATCCGCAAGCGCATGGTCGTTATATCATTTGTAGTGAAAGCTTGAGCCTGCTGGAAATGGGCCAAATTCTACGGGCACATTTTGGCAATAAGTTTCCGTTCCCACGCAATCAACTGCCTAAAGCAGCCTTTAAACTGTTCGGGCCTGTAGCAGGTTTTAGCCGCAAATTTGTAGAACTGAATATGGGTTATCCAATTTTCTTTAATGCTCAGAAAAGTAAGGATGAACTCGGTCTGGAATATCGTCCGGTGAAAGAGAGTCTGGTCGAGCACTTCCAGCAATTACTAGATGATGGTGTGGTGAAAAAATATATTCCTTAATCGTACTAGCTCAAACCTGATCTGACAGTTACCGATTTTTTATTGTGTCTGTCAGATTAAATTTGAGCTACTACACCGACTTATGCGCCCACAAGCTCACTATTTCTGCCTAAAAACAAGCTAAGCAGAAGTCCAACGCGCATTTTTCCACGCTTGCTGTTGCTTTGCATCTAGAAAAGTCCAAGCCACAAAACGACTCTCTTTTTGCCCCTGCGTCATTTTAATGGTTTTTACCTCCACTGCACCGCACTTACGCAAGGTATTTAACAGCATAGGCAATGTGGTTTTCTTAGAAACCAGTGTACTAAACCAAAGACATTGCTCAGCAAACTGTGTGCTCTCTTGTACCATCTGGCAAACAAAGCGTTCTTCTCCACCGTCACACCACAGCTCGTTCTTTTGTCCGCCAAAGTTTAACACCACTTTAGACCGATCAACCGGTTTGCCAAGTTTGCGTATTTTTTGCGTTGCTGTGGCATTTGCTTCATCTTGCGAAGCATGAAATGGTGGGTTACACAGGGTCAAATCAAAACGATCTGAAGGTTTAATCACACCTTTGAAAATATTGCTCGGTGTCTTTTGCAATCGAATCTGAATCCCCTTCCTGAGATTTGGATTTGCCTCCACAATAAATTGAGCACTTTTTACCGATGCAGGATGAATGTCTGAGCCAACAAATTTCCAACCATAACTACGATGACCAATAATCGGATAAATACAGTTCGCGCCCACCCCAATATCTAATACGTGAACGGCGTGTCCTGTTGGAATCTGACCTTTATTGCTATCACTCAACAAGTCCGCTAAATAGTGAATATAGTCGGCTCTACCCGGAATAGGTGGGCAAAGATAATCTTGAGGAATATCCCAATATTGAATACCATAAAAATGCTTGAGCAATGCTTTATTGAGCATTTTCACAGCTTGAGGATCAGAAAAGTTGACTGAAAGATCGTTATATTGATTCGGGCTGACAAAAGGGGCAAGTTCCGGACAACTCTTGATTAACTGAGGAAAATCGTAACGACTACGATGCAGATTTCGTGCATGTAATTCCGATTTTTGTTGCGGAAAAGATTTCTTTGCTTGAGCCATGTGTATGCCAATCATCAACGGGAGAACAGAATCAATAAGGCAGGATCTATACCTGCAAATGAATCGATATTGTACGTGAATTCAACTCACATTGCCGAACCCGTCCTTGTATTTGTCTATCCTCCCCCTCTCATTCACCTATAGTTTTGAACTAGCAATAAAAAAGACACCTGAAGATTCATCATCCTCGGTGTCTTTTTTATTTGAGTCATTGTTTAGAACTGATTAGTCTTCGATTTGCCCATACTCTTTCATGAGTGTAATAAACTGTTCTTCATTCAAAACTGGAACGCCCAATTTTTCCGCTTTATCGAGCTTAGAACCCGCTTTTTCACCCGCCACCACACATTTGGTCTTGCTAGAAACACTACCGCTAACACGTGCACCCAAGGCTTGCAGCAATTGCGTCGCTTCATCACGTCCCATAGAACTTAAAGTACCCGTCACCACCCAGCTTTCGCCATTCAGTGGTTGGCGCGTTGGTGCAATTGGCGCATCCCAGTGAATACCCGCAGCTAACAAACGATCCAAGACTTCCAGATTATGCGGTGCCTGGAAGAAATCCAGAATCCATTCTGCTGTGATATCACCAACATCTGGAGTTTTCTTTAATGCTTCCAGATCTGCCTCACGTAAGGCATCCAGCGTCTGGAAAGTATTAGCCAGCATCCGCGCCGTAGTTTCACCCACCCCACGAATACCGAGAGCATAGATAAAAGCAGCCAGTGTGGTTTTTTTGCTGTTTTTGATAGCATCTAAAAGATTTTGAACCGATTTGGCGCCCATCTTTTCAATACCGAGCAAAGTCTCACGATGTTCATGCAGATGGTAAATATCTGAGACATCTTTAAGTAGATTCAGATGCAGCAACGATTCTGCCCAACGGTCACCCAAGCCTTCAATATCCATGGCTTTACGTGAGACAAAGTGACGAATGGCCTCGATACGTTGCGCGGCACAATATAGTCCACCGGAACAGCGTGCCAAGGCTTCGCCTTCTGGCATGACCACGGGTGAATCACAGACTGGGCATTGCTCAGGTAAATGCACTTCGACTGCATCAACCGGGCGAAATTCCGGCCAGACTTTTTCCACCTTAGGAATCACATCACCACTACGATAAACACTGACGGTATCGCCAATGCGTACATCCAGACGGTGAATTTCGCCGATATTATGCAGTGTCACATTGGAAACTGTTACTCCACCGACAGCGACCGGATTTAAACGCGCGACCGGCGTCAGGGTTCCAGTACGACCTACTTGCCAATTAATATTTTCTACTGTGGTTAGGGCGGCAACTGCCGGAAATTTATAGGCGGTGGCCCAACGCGGTTCACGGCTCAGGAAACCGAGTTGTTGCTGCTGTTTCAGGTTATTAACCTTAATCACCATGCCATCGATTTCGACACTGAGGCTGGCACGCTCATCAATAATCTGTTCATAGACCTTTTGCACGTCTTGAATACTGTCACAGATAAAGTGACGCTCGCCAACCGCAAAACCGAACTGATGTAACCATTCCAGACTGGCGGACATAGTGGTTTGACCATGATGCGGTACACACTGGGCTATCCCATAAGCATAAAAAGCCAATGGCCGCGAGGCAGCAATATTCGGGTCTAGCTGACGCAAACTTCCTGCCGCAGCATTACGCGGATTGGCAAAGGTCTTTTCACCTTTGGCCGCATTGGACGCGTTTAATTTTTCAAAACCGGATTTTGGCATCAATACTTCGCCACGTACTTCTAACAAATCGGGAATGATGCCATTCACCGGAGATAAAAGTTTCGGCAGGTTGCGAATGGTTCTGACATTCTGGGTGATGTCTTCACCGGTTTCCCCATCGCCGCGCGTCACCCCACGTGTCAGTACGCCATGCTCATACCAGAGTGAAATGGCCAGACCATCAAATTTCAGTTCAACATCATATTCAATTTTTTGATTCGGCAAACGTTCTTCAATACGGCGGGCAAAAGCCAGCAGATCTTCCTGATTAAAGACATTGCCCAATGACAGCATCGGCACGGCATGTGTTACGGTCACAAATTTTGAAAGCGCCTGCCCACCCACTTTATCGGTCGGGCTATCGGACTGGATCAGGTCAGGATATTGTTGTTCTAAGGCTTTGAGCTGATGAAAGAGCTGATCATATTCACTGTCTTCAATGCTCGGTTGATCCATCACATAATAAGCATGGTTATGCTTGGCAAGCAGTTGAATCAGTTGACGCATTTGCGCAATGACAGTGGCATCTTGGGTCATAATTTCACCATAAAAAAGGGCGGAAAATCCGCCCTGTAGAATATTCAGCTTTTGGCTATTATAAAAATTGCAGTCTACAGATTCAACTTGGAGATTGAACAAAGCAGCCTTAAACTTCCGTGCCTTGTCCAGCACGATAATCAATTGCCTGATGGCGCCAGAATTCACGTAATTGTGGGGTAAATTCCTGCTGGTTCTGATCATAGACCAGACCATCCACTTCACGGGCAATCAGACGTGAAATACTGTCCATGGTATCAAACGCATTTTGTACATCGCTATGCGGTAAAGCCAGGAAGAATGCCAGACCTTTCACTTCCTGAGTTGATAGGGTTTCCAGATCAAAGCCTTCCATACCAGTATCGGTCATTTGCAATACCGAAAACAGCAGTTTTGAACCATCTTCACTATAGCGGTGAAAACAGGCCAGTTCACCATAACGCAGGCCATATTTCAGTAAAACTTTCAGGGTTTTATCACCAGAAAGTACACGGCCTTGCGGATAGATATGCAAAGAAATAATGGTTTCAGCATTGGACAAAGCACTTTCTTCATCCACTATTTTTTGCTCATGCAGATGTGCATCCAGAATACTGCTTTCATCATTAAATTCAGAAATTTCTGCTTTTTCGATGTTGCTGTTCAAGCTGAATTCAGGCGTTTCTTCCTTGGTTTCAGTCTGGCTATTCTTCTGTTCTGTTTCTACCTGTTGAACATCTGCTGCCGTTACTACCGACTTTGCCACTACTTCAGCTTCTGTTGACGGGACAACTGCAAGAGTTTCGACCGCTGCCGGTTCAACCGGAGTTGATTCAGCCTTTTGAAATACTGAAGGTTTTTCAGGAGCTGGTTCATCTATGCCTAGGCTTGGCTCGATACGATCAGATTCGACATCCTGTTGTGCTAACTGAGAACGTACATGCCTTGGAATGATCGGTGTCTGGCTATCCGGGTCGATATGCAGGTTGGCATCTAGTGAAGGTACAGCCTCCACAGGTTTTTTGAACAGCATTCTTATACCAAACAGCATAATCACAATTGCGATAACAATCCCGATAATGGTGGTGATTTCCATATTATACCTCCGCAGCTAGGCCGTATTCTTTTGCCTGTTCCAAATTAACTGTCACTAATTTTGATGTTCCCGGTTCAGGCATGGTTACACCTAAAAGATCAGTCGCCATCATCATTGCAAGTTTGTTATGGGTAATATAAATAAATTGCACGTGTTCAGAAAGCTCTTTGACTAAATTACAAAAGCGTCCCACATTGGCATCATCTAGCGGTGCGTCGACTTCATCCAGTACGCAAAATGGTGCCGGATTTAAGCGAAAAATCGCGAATACCAATGCTAATGCAGTTAAGGCCTTTTCTCCACCCGAGAGTAAGGCCAATGAGCTGTTTCGTTTACCCGGTGGTCGGGCCATCAGTTTTACACCCGACTGCCAGCCATCTTCAAGGCTTAAACTCGCCTCACCGCCTTCAAACACTTTCGGGAACAGGTTTTGCAATTCAGCATTGACCTGATCAAACGTGTGCATAAACAGTTTACGGGTTTCCTGGTCAATACTTTTCATCGCAGCCTGTAACTGTTCAACCGTATTTTCCAGATCCTGCATCTGGTGACTCAGTTCCTCATAACGTTTTGACACTTCTTCATATTCTTCAGAAGCCGCCAGATTGACTGCACCGAGTTTATCAAACTGGGCCTGAGCTTTTTCCAGTTTCGCCTGATGTGCTTTAACATCAATATCCAGCCCGGAAATTACTTCACTATTCAACTCTTTCAGTTGTTCAGAATAATGCTGCAAATCAGATTTGGCTGCCTGCCAGGCCAGACGTTTTTCTTCCAGTGTACTGCGAAGTTTTTCATCCTGCTGCTGGAAGCTGTGACGCTGTTCGGTCAGCTGCTGCTGTTTGCTCTGCACCTGATTTAATTCAACCTGCCAGTCGGCCCAGGTTTTTTGCAGCTTTTCAGTGATCTGCGCCTGTTCATTGAACTGGCTCTGTAAAGCAGGTAACTCCAGCTGTACCGGATCGACAAACTTTTTGGCTTGCTCGATTTGTGCAGTAATTTGTTGAGACTGTTCTTTTAGGAATACCTGATCTTTTTCCAGTAATTCAATCTGCTGCTGGCTTTGCACATTTTGGCGGCGCAGCAATTCCAGTTCCTGCTGCGCTTGCTGACTGAGCTGCTGTGAGTCATCCAGCTGAGTACTCAATTCTTCTAGCTGGAATTGTAGGGTTTTATAATTTGGTAGCGCATGTTCCAGCTTGATATTCAAAGCATGCAGGTCAATTTCCAGATCATCTTTCTGCATGGCATCTTCTTCAAGCTGCTCATCCAGTTGTTGTAACTGATGCTGTAATTGCTGCTTTTGCAAGGCGAAAGCCTGCGCACTACTTTGAACTCTGGCAATATTGACATCGAGTTGCTGCAACTGATTTTGAACCTGTTTCTGCTGCTCGCTGATCCTCTGAATCTGGCTTTGCAAAGCTTTAACCTGATCGGCGAATTCAGGTAGCTGCTGCTCCATCTGCATAAACTTAGGTTCAAGTTCCGCAAGCTGCTGCTCGATTTCATCCAGACGGATTCGATGACTCAATGCACCTTGTCCGGCCTGACTGGCTTCATCATAGTCCAGTGCAATGACCCAGTCTGCACCGACATGGTAGCCATCCAGACTTAAAATTGACTGGCCTGCGCTCAGTTGGGTTTGCAAATCGAGAGCATGTCTAAAGTTCTCAGTCACAGCCACCTGTTGCCAGAGTGAATATTGAGGCTCATCAATCCAGTCTGCCAGACATATCGTATTGGCAATCTGAATTTTATTCTGAACAGCCTGTTGCTTTAACTGACGCGCACAATCTTCAAGGAAGTACTCGCCCTCAGCCAGAATCTGGGCAGACAGCCACTTGGCCAAAAACTTTTCGATCAGGCTGGCATGTCCTTTGCCTGCATCATTGAGCTTAAGTACATGCATCAGCTGTACCGCATCACTCTTGGCATTCGGGTTGGCTTTGGTCAGTAATTGGCTCAGGTTTTTCTGTTCTGAATGCAGGACCTGAATTTCAGATTTGAGCTGCATCAAGCGCTGCTGATGGTTCGCCTGCTCTGCCTGAAGCTGCTCGAATTGAGTTCTTAAATCTGTTGATTGAATCTCATAGCTAGCAATTTGCTGTTCAGCCTGGGCTTTATCTATCTGATACTGCTCCAGCTCATCTTGCTGGGCCTGTTGCTGAATCTGTGTGCTTTGCTGTTGTAGCGTCTGTTTCTGCTGTTCAATCCGTTCAATATTCTTCGCCAGTTGCTCGCTTTGAGCCAGCATTTGCAATTTACGCTGTTGCTGCTGTTCGACCTGAGTTTTGATCTGGGTAAATTGTGCTGCCACAGTGCTATGTTGAGCTTTGAGCTCATTCAAGTTTTGGCTTTGCGCCTGAGTCTGGCCATCTTGCTGCTGCAATTGTGCCTGTTGATCTTCAAATTGCTGCTGCAAGGTTTCGAGTTGCAGTTCAATCAACTGCAAACGCTCTTTGGTTTGGGCTTTTTGCTGTTCCAGTTTGACCAGACTGGTGGAATTCTGCTCTAGCAAAGACTGCTTTTGTTGCAGGGTCATTTCCAGTTCAGCCAGTTTTTTCTCGGCCTGTTGCCATTCGCTTTGCAAAGGGGTGGATTGCTGAATCAGACGCTGAAACAGTTCACTGGTGCTACCCAAATCATGTTCAACGCTGGTAAGTTCGGAACGTACCAGCTTAAAGTTTTCCCCGAGCGTATTCATCTCAAGGGTATATTCTTCCTGTAAGCGTTGGCTCTGCTCACATTGAAAAGACAGAATTTCGATCTTGATGGTACGGATCTGTCCTTCCAGTTCTTTATATTGAATTGCACTTTCCGACTGACGTTTCAGGGTTTTTAACTGGGATTTCAGTTCGGAGGCGATATCTTCCAGACGCGACAGGTTTTGTGTGGTGTGATCCAGATGCAGCATGGTTTCACGGCGGCGTGCCTGATAGCGCGACACTCCGGCTGCTTCTTCAATATAGACCCGCATTTCATCGGGCTTGGCATCGACCAGACGGTTAATCATGCCCTGCTCGATAATCGCATAGGAACGCGGACCAAGACCGGTACCCAAGAAAATATCGGTAATATCACGACGACGGCATTTGCTGCCATTCAGGAAATATTCGGACTTGCCATCGCGGTTGACCTGACGGCGTACTGCCAGTTCATTATAGGCATTATAAGCACCGCCCAGCTTGCCATAGGTATTGTCAAAGCGCAGTTCTACACTGGCCATACCCACCGGTTTACGCTTGGCAGTTCCGGTAAAGATGACGTCCTGCATGCTGCCACCACGCAGCTGGCGCGCACTGGACTCGCCCATGACCCAGCGTATGGCATCAATGACGTTAGATTTACCACAACCATTCGGTCCCACGACCGCAGTACGATTATCTTTAAAATGCAAAGTGGTACTGTCGGCAAAAGATTTAAAGCCTGAAAGTTTTAAACTGCTTAAACGCATAATGTCCTGATTTAACGTCGTGAGCGTCTGGCCCACGCGAGTTCAATTTGTTTCATCCGTGTCAGAGATTCCAACACAAGGTTGCGCAAGTGTCGACAAAAATCTTCCATAAATAAAGTGGCCTGATGGCTTTTTCGTATCAAAATTGCTTCAGTGACCAGTTTAAATAAGTCGAAAGATTCCTGTAACTCGCGTCTGGAAATATTCAGGGTCAGAAAATAGCTCCGACGTAAAGATGGCAGCAGTTCCTGATAGTAGCGCATCAGATAAGGATTCCCCACCATCTCATGCTGCTGGGCCATGCCCTGAAAGATCAGATCATAAAACTTTTCAGTGTGTCCTTGGCGAGTTTCTGCTTCCAATTGCTCTAATAATAGCTGAATGCGCTCAGCTTCATGCACCCGCCAGGTTTCCGCCATGCGATGCACCATTTGCCCGAGCAATAATGAGGTCATGTCAAATAAGGCACGTACCTGCAAGGCCGACATTTCCGAGACAATCGCTCCCCGGCGCGGGAAAATTTCAATCAGCTGGGTGCGTTCCAGCAAAAGCAGGGCTTCACGAACCGACCCCCGACTGACATCAAGCTCCGAGGCAATCCTGAGCTCCTGTATACGCTCGCCTTCGACCAGTTCGCCGCGAATAATCTGTTCGCTAATGTGCTTGGCAATCTGCTCAGACAAACTCTGCGCTTGTTCTAATGGCATACCGTTCCTGTCTTTATTTTTATGGATACTGGTTTAGCCCTTTATTTGGACTATGTTGCTATTAAACGGGTTTTTATCAATAAATACTTTGACATTGTCAGACAATCTTATGTCTATACAGCCAACCTAATTGCATAAAAAAGGAGAATAGTCATCTATTCTCCTTATACGGTACATCAGTTCAACCTAAAAGGTTTAAATCAGGCCATAAAACCTTGATAAATAAAATACAGGCCGACGGTGGTCAGTAAAGCCGCAAAACATTTTTTCAGTACCGCAGGTGAAAGTAAATGTGCCACTTTTGCACCGAGTTTGGCGGTAAAAAAACTCATCATGCTGATGCCAATAAAGGCATAGATATGAATATAGCCAATCGTATTTGGTACTGCGACCTGGGCCTGTTGACCAAACCAGATAAAGCCCAGTGCGCCTGCCACGGCAATCGGCAACCCACAAGCCGCAGAGGTCGCCACTGCTTTTTGCATCACGATCCCGCTGCGATTCAGAAACGGAACGGTCAGACTTCCCCCGCCAATCCCAAAGATCGCCGATGCCACACCAATCCCACCGCCCGCAGCGAGTTGTACCGGGGTTGAAGGCAATTTTTTATTCGGATCGACCTGAACATTGGCGCCTTTAAACATTCTAAACGCCACCCAGACTGCAAAGAACCCGATCAACAGCTGCAAGCCTTGACCAGATAAATAGTCAGCAATCCCTGCACCCAGAAAGGAACCAATAATCAAGCCGGGTGCCAGATTACGAAATACCGACCACAACACGGCACCTCTTTGATGATGCGCCATGACAGAACTGATCGAGGTGACAATAATGGTAGCCAGAGAAGTCCCCACCGCCATGTGCATAATCACGCCGGGATCGTACTGGAGCTGGGTAAAAACAATGTACAGAATCGGCACAATAATCAAACCACCACCAACCCCAAACAGGCCAGCGGTAAATCCTGCAATTGCACCAATCAATAAATATATGATTAACTCCATAACGATATTTACCACGTTTAGATTCAAATGGATGTAGAAACTCGTGAACTGCAACAACGATTAAGCGATGCAGGCCAGCTTCCGGAAGTATTGCTCATCAAACCGATTACCACATCGACCAATGACGATGTGCGGGAATTGGCAACCAAGGGGGTACAGCAGGTTCTGGTCTGTAGCCATGTGCAGACCCAAGGCCGTGGACAGCGCCAGCGTCAGTGGATTTCACCTGAAGGGAATATCTATTTAAGCACATTGCTGCATACACAAAAACCCATCGATGGCCGTTTGGCTCTGGAAATTGCGTTAAATATCCTGCAAATGCCCAGTCTACAAGGGCTGGACTTGCAAGTAAAATGGCCGAATGACCTGTATAGCGTCAAAGGCAAATGGGGCGGCATTCTGGTAGAACCAATTTCACCTACGCAAGTGGTGGTCGGGGTCGGGATCAACCTCAGCCCAATGTCTGCTGAGGTTCCCGAGCAGCAAGTGACCTCATTGAATGAGTTGGGCCTGCATCCGGGTTCACGCATTCAGCTGATTGCAGAACTGTATCTGGCGATTCAGCAAGCCGGACAATGGTTTAGTTATGGCAGCCAGAATCTGTCTGGTCGTTTCAATCGACATGCCGCTTTTATCCAAGAGAGGGTTGAATTTACCGATCTGCAAGGGCAATATTCAGGAAAATTTCTGGGTATTCAGGATGATGGCGCTGTTAAAATCGCAACTGAAACAGGTGTCCACATCTTTTACCAAGGTCAATTACGGCTCAAAAATAATCCTTGAACAGGCATAATCCATGAAGAAACTATGGCTAGATATTGGCAATACCCGACTCAAATACTGGATTACCGAACAAGATCAGATCATTGAACATGCAGCGGAATTACATTTACAATCCCCTGCCGATTTGTTACTTGGCCTGATCCAGCACTTTAAAACGCTGGATCTGGATCAGGTCGGATTGTCTTCGGTTCAGGACAAGGTCAATAATGAGCGCATTCTCAGTATATTAGATGGTCTGCATATTCCAGTGATTTTTGCTCAGGTACAGGCCCAATATGCTGGCCTGATTTGTGGCTATGATGAACCCGCACAACTGGGGATTGACCGCTGGCTACAGGTACTTGCTGTCGCGACCCAGCCTCATGAGAATTATTGTGTGATTAGTTGTGGTACAGCGCTGACCATTGACCTGATTCAAGGACAACAACATTTAGGCGGTTTTATTCTGCCAAATTTATATTTACAACGTGATGCACTGATTCAGAATACCAAAGGTATTAAAATTCCGGATGCCGCATTTTCTGAGCTCAATCCCGGACGCAATACCATCGATGCAGTACATCATGGCATTCTGCTCGGTCTGCTCAGCACCATTGAAAAAGTGCTGCATGATTTTCCGGCACAGCTGGTACTAACCGGTGGAGATGCTCCAGTGTTTGCCCAGCATCTTGAGCCGTATCAGCCGAGGATTGAACCTGATCTTCTGCTTAAAGGTTTGCAGCATTTTGCGGCTCATTTGCCAGACACAGTTTCATGATTTCGAGCAATTGAGGAAATTCGGTAAATCCATCACATTTGTTAAAATGTCCGGCTTTTTTAATCTCAAAAATTTGAGCATTTAAGCTGTGGGCCAAGCGCAAGGAAACCGGTGCAGGTACAAAAGGATCATTACTGGAGATCAGCATGACCGCGCGTTTATAGCTATACGGCAGGTTGTTCAGATCCAGTCGTGTCGCCTGCAGCATTTTGTTCAGTTCCGACCAGGCCACCAGCGGCGTATCGAAAGCTGAAACCAGAATAACCCCGCCGATCTTGCGGTGCTGCTGGAGATAATGTTGCTGTAAAAAACTTAAAACACTGAGTCCACTCAGGCCATGGGCAACTAAAAAAGTATGCTCATCCAGATGTGGAATATGCAGTTTCAGATTCTGCTGCCATTCTTCTAGATCAGGCTGAAAAGGATTGGCCAACATAATCCGTTTTGAATCAACACCGACATTTTTGAGTTGGCGACTCAGCCACGGATACCAATGGTCATTTAAGGTGGCCTGATAATCAGGCACGATATAGACTTTGTTGATTATATTTTTCATCGTGTTTTACTTATTATAATTGAGCACAAAGTGCTTTGACAAAAACTACTATTAAACAGTCTGAAGATGAAATTCAAGTAACTTTTTGCATCCCATCTCAGACTCAATTTGCAAATTGAACGAATCCAACAACCTGCCTAAATTTAAGATTTAATCAGATAAGGTTCGATTACTTTCCAGAGTTCTGGCAGATCGGTACAGCCTTCTGAATCGATAAAATGTCCCTGATGCTTGGCACTCACCACAATCGCATCCAGACTGTCTGCCTGTTCCAGGCTAAATTCAGGCTCCACCCGATCATCGCCTTCAGAATAAATCACCACACGTTCTGCCACCTGCTGTTTAAGCAGATCAAAATCGATCTCAGCAGCATCAATAAACGGATTGACTTCATCTAAACGACCCAAACGGCCATTAAATCCTGCGATCAATACCAATTGCTGAATCTTTTGCTGTTTTAATTCTCTGGATAAGTAATGCAATACAGCCACAGTTCCCAGGCTATGCCCGATAAAAATACTGTCTTCATCAATCCCCTCAATCTGCTCACGCATTTGCTGGTCCCACACCTCCAACTTGGGTGTGGTCGATGGGTCAAGTCGCAGTACTTTTAAGCTGACATTTTCCTGTTGGGCTTTTTCCTGAATCCATGGAAACCAGTTTTCTTCCGGGCTTGCAGTATAACCATGGACGATGATCACTTGAGCCATTTTAAATTTCTCTTTGTTTTGTGCTGATGTTCCTGAGTCTGCCTGATTGGATTTTTATTTTGGGTAAGTAAATGTTGTTTTGTTTAAACCGGTTTTCTGATTGATACATAATAAAAAAGGCGCATTTCGCGCCTTTTTTAAATCAGAATCTTATTTCTTGTCATTGCCGCCGAACAGTGGTCCCATGCCACCGCCGCCGCCAAACTGTTTCTGCAAACCACCGAGTGATTTCATCATTTTTGCCATACCTGACGGATTGGCAAACTTCTTCATCATCTTGGCCATTTGCGCATGTTGTTTAATCAACTTGTTGACTTCCGCCACTTCCATACCACAACCTGCTGCGATACGTTTTTTACGGCTTGGGTTCATCAAGTCTGGATTACGGCGCTCTTTGATGGTCATCGACTGGATAATCGCTTCCATTTTCTTGACCTGCTTTTCAGGATTGGCCTGGGCCAACGCATCTTGCAGACCGGCATTGCTCATGCCAGGAAGTTTGTCCAGGAAGCCCATCATGCCGCCCATTTTGTTCATCTGCTCAAATTGCATCAGCATGTCTTCAAAGTTGAAGCTGCCACCCTTTTGCAATTTTTTCGCCATTTTTTCGGCTTTTTCTTTGTCGACCTTACGCTCAAGTTCTTCGACCAAAGAAAGGACGTCACCCATACCCAAAATACGCTGCGCGATACGTTCAGGATGGAATGGCTCCAAGGCATCGAGCTTTTCGCCCATACCCAAGAATTTGATAGGCTTACCGGTAATGGCACGTACAGACAGGGCTGCACCACCGCGTGCATCACCATCGGTTTTGGTCAGGATCACACCGGTTAAAGGCAAGGCATCATTAAAAGCTTTGGCCGTATTCGCTGCATCCTGACCGGTCATGGCATCGACCACGAACAGGGTTTCAGTCGGGTTAATCGCTGCATGCAGCTCTTTGATTTCACCCATCATGTCATCATCGATATGCAAACGGCCTGCCGTATCGACAATCAGCACATCGGCAAACTGGATTTTCGCCTGTTCAATCGCGCGATTCACAATCGTAATCGGTTTTTCGTCTGCGCTAGATTCCAGGAAAATCGCACCGACTTCGCCCGCGACAGTCTGTAGCTGTTTGATCGCAGCCGGACGATACACATCGGCAGAGACCATCGCGACTTTTTTCTTTTGACGTTCTTGTAAGAAGCGTGCAAGTTTCGCTGCAGTTGTTGTTTTACCTGCACCCTGCAGGCCTGCCAGCAGGACAACCACAGGTGGTTTTGCAGCGAGGTCGAGGCTTTCATTGGCCTCGCCCATCATTTTGGTCAATTCGTCATGAACGATTTTGACAAAAGCCTGCCCAGGAGATAACTGAGTCATCACTTCCTGGCCTAATGCTTCTTCCTTAACTTTCGCGATGAATTCACGAGTTACAGGTAACGCAACATCGGCCTCAAGAAGCGCCATACGCACTTCACGTAACGTATCTTTAATATTGTCTTCGGTTAGCTGCCCTGAGCCAGTAACATTTCTTAAACTCTGCGTGAGTCGTTCTGTTAAGGTATCAAACATTGCAAAATCCGCTTAAAATAGCCATGAGCAAAAAATTGTTTCTTAAAATAGAAAATTTATGCATAGAATGCTATAGGATACTGTAGTTCGCAGCGAATTTATATAAATGAATATTCATCACCCTTAAAAAGGTTTGACATGGTTAGCCTCCCCTTGGTTTATACGATCTTAGCATTAGTCGCTTATACCGCTTCATTCTGGTATCTGTTCATTCATTTAATGTCTAAACGTAGCCCCAATCAATGGTTTGTCGGCTTAACCGCGCTGCTCGGACTAGTATTGCACGCGCTGGTTTTATATGGCGATATGCGTACTCCGATTGGCATCAATTATGATGTCTTTGCCCTGTTTTCCTTTACTTCGGGCTTGATGCTGTTACTCAGTATTATTTATAGTACATATCGTCCAATTATCGCCTTGAATCTGATTGGTATTCCGGTGGCTGCCACGGGTCTAATTCTCGGCTTTGTCTTTACCCAGCCGGCTAAAATCATTAGCCAAAATTCTCTGGGCCTGGACATTCATATTATTTTGTCTTTGTCTGCCTATGCCGTATTGCTGATGGCCACCATTCAGGCTGTGATTTTGCGTTTGCAGGATCGTGAACTCAAGAAAAAGCAAAAACGTCGGGTTTGGGTCAGCCTGTTACCGTCTTATCAGGACATGGAATCACTGCTGTTCGATATGCTGATGACCGGTTTCGTCTTATTGACGCTTGCTTTAGGCTTTGGCTTTTTTACCATTGATAATTTCTTTGCCCAGCATCTGGCACATAAAACTGCGTTCAGTATTATTTCCTGGCTGGTTTACGGTTCACTGTTAATCGGGCACTGGAAGTTTGGCTGGCGTGGCCAGAAAGCCGTGCGCTTTACCCTACTCGGTTTTGGTTTGCTGGCACTGGGTTTTATTGGTTCTAAATTCGTGCTGGAAATGATCTTGGGGCGATAATTCTGAGCCTTGAAATATTCAATTCATTGTTCAATGAAAAGGCTTTAGCTTGAGTATTCTTTAAAGGATTATACGCCCCGCACGCACTGATAATGGCCAGCGAATGACTCTAGGCAATTCTGGATCTTCCCATTCTGGCAATAAAGCATCTGCCAGTACATCCAATGGATTATGTCCAAGTGCTTTAGTGGCAGCTTTCACGGCTGACCAGGTACTCATATAACCAATTAACTGATAAAAGTTCCATTCAACCTGTAATACCGGTGGCTGAATCGCAATTTCCTGAAAGGGAAATGGTAGATTTTTATATCCTTCATCTACATGGCGACCATTCAGGCCGTGATCTTGCGACTTCAGGATCGCGAGCTGAAAAAGAAGCAAAAACGCCGGGTTTGGGTCAGTTTGTTGCCTTCTTATCAAGACATGGAATCACTCCTGTTTGATATGCTGATGACCGGTTTTGTTTTACTTACCCTCGCTTTGAGCTTTGGCTTTTTCACCATCGATAATTTCTTCGCCCAACATCTGGCACATAAAACTGCGTTCAGTATTATTTCCTGGCTGGTTTATGGTTCACTATTAATCGGACACTGGAAGTTTGGCTGGCGTGGCCAGAAAGCCGTGCGCTTTACACTTTTAGGTTTTGGTCTGCTGGCACTGGGTTTTATTGGTTCTAAATTCGTGCTGGAAATGATTTTGGTACGTTAACATACGCTAACCTAAAGCCCACACTACGTTTGAGTGCCGTCATCAAAATGTCATATTCAAAAATTATGGTTAAAGTGCATTAAAAATACACCAAGGATCATGATGATAAAATTACTTTCAGGTTTAGCACTACTTTGTTTATCCAGCGCAAGTTTCGCAGATTATCACTGTCACGGTAGCATTAAAGATCGCACGATTGATGACAATGTCAGTATCAGCCAAAACTGTCAGATTGATAATGCCACCATTAAAGGCAATGTCATGTTGTATCAGGGTGCTCAAGCAGTAATTTCAAATACTGCGATTGATGGCAATCTGGAATCGAAAGGACGTTTTAGCTCGGTTCTGGCACAACATAATCGGATTGACGGCAATATCCAGCTAGAAGGCGGTCAGACGATTCAGCTCACTGCCAATCAGGTAGAGGGTGACATCCAGCTGAAAAAGAATACCCAAAAAATTACTGTAAATGACAATGTGGTTGACGGTAATTTGCAATGCGAATCCAACCGCATTCAACCGATCGGTGGCAATAACCGGGTCAATGGTGACAAAGAAGGTCAATGTCGCCGTTTATAATTTTTATAAATGAAATAAAAAACTTGGCTGATACAATCATCAGCCAAGTGCTAAATTAATGATTCTTTTTAATTTGATATTCCGCATCAAAGGCCTGATAGTTCAGGCGATCTGCTGAATCTTCAGACAATGGTTCAACTTCCTGCATCGAAGAAAGACAGCGTTCTGTCAGCTGAATATATTCCTGCGTTCCCTTGCTTTTCCAGGCGATTTCTTTGGCGTCCAAGGGACGAATGACCCGCGCCGGACTACCGAGCACCAGTGAATTTTCCGGGATCTGGGCTTTAGCTTTAACCGTGCTATTGGCACCGATAATGGTATTTCCACCAATTTCGGCTTCATCCAGAATCACGCTGTTCATGCCCACCAGTACATTTTTGCGAATGATACAACCATGTAAAATCGCGCCATGTCCGATATGGCCATATTCTTCGACCAGCGTGACGCTACCGGGAAAGCCATGGATGGTACAGGAATCCTGAACATTGGCATTTTTTTGGATGTGAATCCCGCCAAAGTCGGCTCTCAAGGTGGCAAAAGGGCCGATATACACACCCTCTTCAATGACCACATCCCCAATCAAGACGGCTTGCGGATGCACATAAGCACGAGGGCTGACCACAGGAATCACACCATCAATGGCATAACACGGCATTATTTTATTCCTTTAAAAATGCAGAATTAGATTAGCTGACGGCTTCGAGTCGCAAACCACCAAAACGTTTATAAAATTGTGGATGTACCGGCGGCATCGAACCTTCCGAAGTTCGGGCGATCTCCATAAAGAACTCATCCCCTGCCGCAACCACGGTTTGATATAAATTACTGCTCAGATTACGGGCATTCAGGGAAAGCCAGTTGGATGGCAATAATTCAAAAGGCAGATTCGGATCTTTTAGTAAAATCCGGCGGAATTGATGAATCAGTAAAATACGCAGCTGAAATGCCTGTAGCGGATCCTGTTCATCTTCCTGTTCCACCAGATGAAAGAATTCCCGGAAATCTGCAATGAATTTTTCATAACGCTGATGCAGTTCCTGCACCGGCCAGTTGGTGGCCACCATGCGTTTTACAGTTGGATAGGATTCCTGCCAGAGCTGCAAGGTTTCGGCCTTAAACACCACCACCTGATCGGTCATTTTCAGGTTCAGCAGCAGGTTTTGCAGTTTCTGGTGATCACAGCCCGGATAGGCCATGACATTGGTGGCGATATTGGCAAAACCCAGCCATTCCAGTTCTTTTTTCAGAACCAATTTATTTTCCAGTTCCACCGAACTGAGCAGCACCAGATCCCATTTTTGATCCCATTCGGTATGCTGAAAACTATAAATTTTTTGATCCGCCATAATGAAGCGCTGGCGGCTACTTTCGGTCACGCGATAATAACTGGTGCGACCAATTTTTTCAGACATCAGCCAGCCATTTTGGACCAGACGGAATACGGCAGTCCGTACCGATCGTTCATTAAATCCGAAGACATCCATAAGCTGAATCAGACTGGCCAGACTGATAATGCCACCCCGGTGAAAAATACAGTCACCGAAGATGGTCATGATTAATGAGGTTCCGCTGAGTGCTTCAGTTTGAATAAAGTCATCAATTATTTGTTTTAATTTCGGATTCATTGCGTTTAACTTTACCTTATAGAAACTGGATGATAGACCATTTGGCTATCATCCAATAGTACTTCATGCAGACTTGCGGATATCAAAAACGCGCTGTGCCTTACCTTCAGAGCGTGGCAGACTCCCTTCAGGCAACACTTCGACACTTACCGTGATTCCGACCATGGTTTTAATCTGGCCCTTAAGCTGAGTTGCCAGCTGGTGCGCCATAATGTCACTGCTATCTTTACGCATTTCGGTACGGATATGCAATGTATCCAGATGTCCCTGTTTGCAAATCTGGATTTGGTAGTTCGGAATCAGTTGCTGGATCTGTAAAATCTGCTCTTCAATCTGCGATGGGAACACATTGACTCCACGAATAATCATCATGTCATCACTGCGGCCGACAATCTTGTCCATACGGCGCATGGTACGTGCCGTGCCTGGCAATAAACGGGTCAGGTCGCGGGTACGGTAACGGATCACCGGCATGCCTTCTTTGGTAATAGTGGTAAATACCAGTTCACCTAGCTCACCGTCTGCCAGCACTTCGCCAGTTTCAGGATGAATGATTTCAGGATAAAAATGATCTTCCCAAATGGTTGGGCCATCTTTGGATTCCAGACATTCCATGGCGACGCCCGGCCCCATCACTTCTGACAGACCATAAATATCCAGCGCATCAATGCCTAGACGCTCTTCAATTTCCTTACGCATTTCATTGGTCCATGGCTCTGCACCAAAGACGCCGGTTTTAATTGAGCAGTTTTTGGCTGTGCCAAATTTCTTTTCAAGCGCTTCAATAATATTCAGGCAATAAGATGGCGTGACCATCAGTGCTGTCGGTTTAAAATCATGAATCAGTTGCGCCTGTTTATCGGTTTGTCCGCCAGACATTGGGATCACGGTTGCACCCAAGCGTTCAACGCCATAATGCGCACCTAAACCACCCGTAAACAGACCATAACCATAAGACACCTGGATGATATCTTTACTGCTCAAGCCGGCTGCACGTAGTGAACGTGCTACTACATCCGACCAGACATTAATATCATTTTGGGTATAACCAACTACGGTCGGCTGACCAGTGGTGCCAGAAGATGCGTGCACACGTACAATCTGTTCCTGTGGCACAGCGAACATGCCAAACGGATAGTTATCGCGTAAATCCTGTTTGGTGGTAAACGGGAATTTTGCCAGGTCTTCCAGTGAGTTAAAATCGTCTGGATGCACGCCAGCATCATCAAATTTCTTTTTATAAACCGGGCTATTTTGATACGCATGTTGCAGGGTCTTTTTCATCCGCTGTAGCTGAACACTGCGTAGCTCATCAATCGATACTTTTTCAATTTTTTCCATTGCATTGTTATTCATATTCTTACTCCTGACGCAGTCTTCCTGACCACGGTTTAATTCATTGATTGAATGATGTGTTTAATCCATATTTTCTAAAACCAGTGCCACACCTTGACCAACACCGACACACATGGTGCACAATGCATATTTTCCATTACGACGTTTTAGTTCATGCATGGCGGTAATCACCAGACGGGTACCACTCATACCTAAAGGATGACCCAAAGCGATGGCACCGCCATTCGGGTTAATTCTGGAATCATCGTCTTGCAAGTCGAGTTCACGAATCACGGCCAGTGACTGTGCTGCGAATGCTTCATTCAGCTCAATCACATCCATCTGTTCCAGACTCAGGCCAGTCTGTTTCAGCACTTTATGTACTGCTGGCACCGGGCCAATGCCCATATATTTGGCTTCAACACCGGCACTGGCCATCCCGATCACTTTGGCTTTCGGGCTCAAACCATACTGCTCGGCGAACTGCTGATTGCCCAGCAAGACGCAAGCTGCACCGTCATTAACACCCGAAGCATTGCCGGCAGTGACTGAACCGCCTTCTTTACGAAATGGGGTTTTTAAGGCGGCCAGATTATCCAGTGTCGTCTCTGCACGCGGGTGCTCATCTTGGGAAATGGTGAGGGTGGTTTTCTTCGGACCTTTGACCTCAACCGGCAGAATTTCTTCGGCAAAAATACCTTTCTGCTGCGCTACTGCAGTTTTCTGCTGGCTGTGATAGGCAAACAGGTCCTGGTCTGCACGGCTAATCTGATACTTTTCAGCAACGTTTTCGGCCGTTTCCGGCATGCTGTCGACGCCAAACTGCGCTTTAAATTTTGGGTTGATAAAACGCCAGCCAATGGTAGTGTCATAAATTTCAGGGGTACGGCTAAAGGCAGTGGTGGGTTTGGATTGCACAAAAGGCGCACGGCTCATGGATTCTACACCGCCAGCCAAAACAAATTGGGCTTCACCCGATTTGATGGCACGTGCTGCAAGTCCAATGGCATCCAGACCTGAGGCACATAAACGGTTTACGGTAAGTGCTGGAACAGATTCAGGCAACCCTGCGAGTAAAGCAGCCATACGCGCCACGTTACGGTTATCTTCACCGGCCTGATTGGCACAGCCCAAGATCACTTCATCCAGTTCTGCCCATGGCAAGGCAGGATGCTGATCTTTCAGATATTGAATCGGTAGCGCTGCCAGATCATCGGCACGAATACTGCTCAGTCCACCGGCATAGCGTCCGATCGGGGTGCGAATTCCATCAAAAATATAAACCTGTTCCATGATTCTTCCTTTTAGCCAGCAACACGTAATGGTTGCTGCTGAGTTTTCTGTGCATGTCCCTGCACCGCTTTCTTTGCTAAATATATACTAGTTCTATAGCGATCTTCACCATAAATACGATACATATTTTCTAAAATTTGTAAAATTGTGTAATATCCAATTCTGTCTGCCCACTCGAATGGACCACAAGGATAATTCACACCATATTTCATAGCAGAATCAATATCTTGCTCTGATGCAATAGCATGCAATACCGCTTCACAGGCTTCATTCACCAACATGGCAATACTACGTATAACATAAAGACCTGGATGATCCTTAGACCAAATAGGTATCATATCCATACCTATAAGGAATAGCTCCACTGCCTGGCGTTGTTCAGCACTACATGCCGGTGAGGCAACGACTGGAATCGCCTGGGCATTTGTCCAATCTGCATGCCAGTCCATCAACACCACAGGCTCATGCGGATAGGCCAGTTCAACCGACTCGCCGAGCGATAATCGCAGGGAAAGATCACCAATCAGGATTTCATTCTGTTCTGCTGCCTGAAAACTCAGCTCTACATGAGAGGCCTGTTTTAAACGTTCAATCAGGGCTAAGGAATGTAGCCATTCACCTTTTACCGTGACTTTGAGCTTATTCAGCGACTTGGCATAACACACTGGTAATTCATATACAGGTGCAGGCTTGGACTGCGTGTAATCATAAAAACCCTGACCGGACTTGCGGCCATAACAGCCGGCATCGACCAGCTCTTTTTGAATCAAGGATGGGCGGTAGCGTGGCTCATAGAAAAATTCCTGATAGACACTTTGCGTGACCGAGAAATTTACATCCTGTCCAATCAGGTCTGTGAGTTCGCACGGTCCCATGGCAAAGCGGCCACATTCGCGCATGATGTAATCGAGCTGTTCCGGGGTGGTGGCATTTTCCTGCAAGGCGCGAAAGGCTTCGGCATAATACGGTCGCGCGACACGATTCACGATAAAACCGGGGGTCGATTTGGCCCGTACCGGAACCTTGTTCCAGTCCTTCATCAATTCAAATACCGCATCGGCAATGGCTGCTGAAGTTTTCAGTCCGCGGATAATCTCGACCAGCTTCATGACTGGTGCCGGATTAAAGAAATGCAGCCCAATCACCCGTTCCGGATTCGGAATCGCCGAGGCAATTGCAGTAATGGAAATCGAGGAAGTATTGGAAGCAAAAATTGTCTGTTCCGGGCAAATGGCAGCCAGTTGTTGAAACAGGTTTTGTTTCACTTCTTTCTTCTCGACAATGGCTTCAATAATCAAGCCCGCATCAGCAAGCTGCTGAATATCCTCTGCCACGATTAGATTGGCGAAGGTACTCTCCAGCAATTGCTGGGTCATTTTACCATTTTGTACGCGCTTGCTGAGCTGTGTCTCTAAAGCAGTTAAGGCACTCTGAACCTTGCTGCTATCGAGATCAAACACATAAGTCGGATGCCCGTGCATGGCGGCCAGTTGCGCAATGCCAATCCCCATGGTTCCAGCACCGACCACAGCAACTTTGACTTGCTCTAAATTGATCTGTTGCATGATTTAGCATCCTTTATATTCAGGGGTACGCTTCTGCATAAAGGCTTGTACACCTTCTTTATAATCGCTTGAACGTCCAGCCAAACGTTGCAGGTCACGTTCCAGAATGAGCTGCTCATCCAGATTATTGTCGGCTGCGGCATGAATGGCTTTTTTGATCAGGGAAAGACCATAGGTCGGTTGCTGAGCCAGATGCTCTGCCAGTTTTTTTGCTTCTACTTGCAGTTGCTCATCTTCAACCACTTGCCAGATCATGCCCAGTTGTACTGCGCGTTCAGCCGGAATTTTATCGCCGAGCATGGCAAGTCCCATCGCTTGGGCACGCCCGACCAGACGAGGTAGGAACCAGGTGCCACCTGAATCTGGCACTAAACCTAGACGGCAGAAGGCCTGAATAAAGGAAGCCGATTTTGCTGCCACCACAATGTCACACGCCAAGGCAATATTGGCGCCTGCCCCTGCGGCCACACCATTCACCGCACAAATTACCGGTTTTGGCATCTCGGTAATTAGTTTGATTAAAGGGTTGTAGTATTTTTCAATCGACAGGCCTAAGTCCGGTGCATCGGCATTCGGATCGACCACACGGTCATTCAGATCCTGACCGGCACAGAAACCACGACCTTCTGCTGAAATCACTACGGCACGAATCTGGCTGTCTTTGGACCAGGCCTTGATGACTTTAGAGACTTCCTGATGCATGGTTTCATTAAAACTGTTGAGCTGTTTTGGACGGTTAAAGGTCAGGTAGCCCACTGCATTTTTTTCTTCGACAATAATTGTTTGATAATCCATTACACACCTCTAAATTCTGGTTTTCTTTTTTCTAAAAATGCATTGATGCCTTCCTGGCGATCTTGGGTTGCAGCCAGCCAGACAAAATGTTGACGTTCCAATTTCAGTCCCTGACTTAAAGTCACTTCATGAATCGACTTTAAAGATTGCTTGATGGCACGAATAGCCAGCGGTGCCTGCTTGGCAATTTTTTCTGCCAGTTCCAGTGCGTATTGCACGGTCAGTCCCACCGGATAAATCTGGCTGCTAATACCATGTTGCAATGCAGTCTGTGCCGAAATCATTTCACCGGTCATGGCCCAGCGCATCGTCAATTGCTGACCCACCAGACGAGCCAGACGCTGTGTTCCACCCGCACCCGGCAGCATCCCTAAACCGATTTCCGGCAAGGCAAACTGGGCATTTTCTCCAGTCAGCACCATGTCACCATGCAAAGCCAACTCGAAACCTGCACCAAAAGCATAACCATTCACGGCCATGATTAAAGGCTTGGAAAATTCATCAATTTTTTTCCAAAGTAGGGGGCGCTGATCCTGCTGGATGCTGACCACATCTAACTGTGCCAGCTCATTTAAATCAGCACCGGCAGCAAAGCATTGCGTATTTCCGGTGATGACCACGGCTTTCACAGCAGCATCTGTTTCCAAGTCCTGTAGACAGGCTGCAATGTTTTGCAAGGTGGCATTGTTTAAGGCATTGCGCTTTTCCGGACGGTTCAGCTCGATTAGTACCACACCTGACTTGGGTGAGCTGGTTTTAATATGGGTCATCCTTGAACTCCTGCTATGCTCAGCAATTGATTCCGTACTTATTCATCAAAACTCAGACGTACATTGGCTGTGGTTGGACGTGCCTGACAACTGAGTACATAGCCTTTCTGAATTTCATCTTCTTCCAGACTGTAATTCACCGCCATTTCAACCTGTCCCTCTAACACCTTACATTTACAGGTGGCACAAACGCCGCCCTTACAGGCATAAGGTAAGTCCGCTCCGGCACGTAGCGCAGCATCTAAAATACTGTCATCCTGTTTGGAGACTTCCACAATCAGCTCGCGACCATCGAGGATGATATTGACGCGTTCTTCACTGCGGCTTTCCATCTGCTGTGCGGTTGCTCGTGGTGCAGTACCGGTATTAAAACGTTCGGTATGAATTTTGCTGCGCTGAATGCCCCAAGTCGGTAATACAGTTTCCACCGCTGTCATCATTTCTTCAGGACCACAGGCAAAACAGTGATCGGCTTCAGCAGAAATCAGATTGGCCTGAAACAGCTGCTGCAATTTATCTGCGTTGATACGCCCGTTAAAAATCTCGCTATCATTCAATTCACGGGAAAAAATATTCACCAATTGCAGACGCTCTTTAAAACGATCTTTCAGATCCATAATCTGTTCAGAAAACATGGTCTGCTTCCAGGAACGGTTGCCATATACCAAGGTAAATGTGGCTTCTGCTTGACGGTTCAGCACCGACTTTACAATCGACAAGATTGGCGTAATGCCACTGCCTGCTGCAAAGCCTAGATAATTCTGGCCACCGGCCTTGGCTGCTTTTTGAAAGAACATCCCTTGCGGTGGCATCACTTCTAAAACATCGCCTGCTTTCAAATGATCATTGGCCCAAGTCGAGAACTGACCCTGATCAATTTTTTTAATCGCAATACTCATATCTTCCTGAGTATCACTGCAGATTGAGTAACAGCGGCGCAGCTCGCCGTCATCGCTTAAATGGCGGATGGTGAGATGCTGACCTGGCTGATATTGAAAAGCATCCAACTGCTCAGGCGCGAGATCAAAAGCAATGCAGATCGCCTGCTCGGTTTGTGGCTGAATCGATTTAATGGTTAATGGTATAAATTGGCTCATGGCAAAATCCTTCTTTTAGGTGGCGGTGTTCAGGCTTGTTATTGGTTTACCCTGCCCACCGCGCAATCGTTACAATTAAATACATTTGAAATAGTCAAAAGTTTCTAAGCAGTCCCGACATTGATATAAAGCTTTACAGGCGGTCGAACCGAATTCACTCAATAATTTGCTGTTGTTACTTAAGCACTGTGGACAGGTGATGCCATCGGTCAATGCCACATGCGTACCACAGCTATGTGACTGGCCTTGCGGCGGTGCAATACCATACTGCTGTAATTTGTGTTTGCCCGATTCACTCATCCAGTCCGTGGTCCAGGCTTCAGACAGATCCACAATGACTTTGACTGGCGTCAAACCATTGGCCTCAAAAGCCTGGGTAATTTCTGCTTTTAATAAATCCGTGGCCGGACAGCCGCTATAGGTCGGTGTGAGTCGCACCACAATTTCATCCTGCTGATTCAGCTCGACGCCACGAATCATGCCCAGATCAATCACCGATAGTACTGGAATCTCTGGATCAGAAACCTGCTGCAAAACGTCCCAACATTGATCTTCTACGTGTCGAATCAGATTCATGCGACTCACTCCCTGTGATTGTGCCGAATTACCAGTTCATGTTTGGATATGAGCGCTGCATGTATTGCAGTTCAGCCAAAACAAAACCGAGATGTTCTGTATGTAAACCCTGTTTAGCCCCACTCCGATAAGCACCCAGCTCTGGTAGGGTGAGTTCAAATCGAGTTAACTCGGCTGTAATTGTTTCCAGCCACTGGACTTTTAAGTTTTCAATATTCGGAATTACACCGGTATCGACTAGTTGTTTTTCAGCTGCCGTCAGGACAAAAAGCTCTTCGGTAAAACGCCATAACTGGTTTAAACCTTGCTGGGTTTTTTCATGCGCTTCTGCTGTACCTAAACTTAGGCGCTCCATCCAGGTGGTGGAAAAACGCTGGTGATATTTCACTTCTTTGAGGGATTTCACTGCAAACGCAGCTAGTTCAGCATGCTGACTTTGACTTAAGGCGCTAAACAATAAAGCGTGGTAGTGATCCATCAACCACTGGCGTACCAGGGTCTGGGCAAAGTCACCATTCGGCTGTTCACACAGCAGCAAATTACGGTATTCACGCTCGGTACGGAAATAAGCCAGCTTGTCTTCATCACGGCCCTGTCCTTCCACTTCACCGGCCAGACTAAGAGCAGTACGAGCCTGACCCAGTAAATCCAGTCCGATATTGGCTAAGGCAATATCCAGCTCCAGTTCAGGTGCATGACCGCACCACTCTGCTAAACGATGTGACAGGATCAGTTGACTGTCGCCTACATGTAAAAGAAATTCTGCCAATACTTGATTTGTCATAATCTTCACCTTTTCACCTTTCCCTTTACATGTGCTCGATGCCAGCTGGAATGTTATAAAAGGTTGGATGGCGATAAACCTTGTCCAAAGCGGGTTCAAAAAATTCTGCTTTTTCATCTGGCTGTGAAGAGGTAATCAGTTCAGATTTCACCACCCAGATACTGATCCCTTCATTGCGGCGGGTATAGACATCTCGGGCATTTTGTAGTGCGATTTCCTCATCCGGTGCACGCAGGCTGCCGACATGACGGTGACTCAGACCCTGTTTACTACGCACAAACACTTCATAAAGTGACCAATTATTTTTGTTATTCATGAGCAAATTTCCTTATATTGATCAAACTGTTTTAAGCAACTTTTTGTGCTGCTGACTGTTGCTGCTGTTTTTGCGCATAGACGGCTGCGGAATCACGTACCCACTTGCCGCCTTCCCAGGCTTTGCGGCGTGCTTCAATACGCTCATGGTTACAAGGTCCCTTGCCTGCAAGAATCGCAAAGAACTCATCCCAATTGATTTCACCAAATTCGTAATGTCCGGTGGCTTCATTAAACTTAAGATCTGGATCTGGAACGGTTAAACCCAGCTGTAAGACTTGCGACACGGTGTTATCGACAAATTTCTGACGTAGCTCATCGTTGCTGAATAATTTAATTTTCCACTGCATACTTTGCGCACTGTTCGGTGAATTATCATCACTTGGACCAAACATCATCAGTGCCGGCCACCAGAAACGGTTCACTGCATCCTGTGCCATCTGCTTTTGTTCCGGCGTACCATTGGCCAATTCCATCATGGCTTCAAAGCCCTGACGCTGATGGAAACTTTCTTCTTTACACACACGCACCATAGCGCGAGCATAAGGACCATAAGACGTACGGCAAAGTGCAACCTGATTGACAATTGCTGCACCATCCACCAGCCAGCCAATCGCGGCGACATCGGCCCAGCTCAGGGTTGGATAGTTAAAAATTGAAGAATATTTCATGCGACCGGCAATCAGCTTATCCATCATGTCGTCACGATCCGCACCCAGGGTTTCTGCAGCACTGTACAGATACAACGCATGACCAGCTTCATCCTGGACTTTTGCCATCAGCACGGCTTTACGTTTCAAGGTCGGTGCACGGGTAATCCAGTTGCCTTCCGGCAACATGCCTACCACTTCAGAGTGTGCATGCTGACCGATCTGACGAATCAAAGTCTTACGATAAGCGTCTGGCATCCAGTCCTTCGGCTCTATGGAAATATCCTTTTCAATCTTTTGATCGAAGATTTGTTGTTGGTTATTCATTGTTCCCTCACTTATCCCAAGTGTTGATACACTTAAATTAAAACGATACGTAATTAAAATCAATATCTATTTATTGGTATCATTTAGTTTTTATCCCTTATTTTCTATAAATATATGTTTTATATCATTTAATATTTTTTATTTTATTGTTACTCATTTTTAAACACAGATTTATGATTGACATTTTCAATTTTTCAACACAAATTATGAAACATCAAAATTAAAAATACCTCTCAAAACGTATCATAAATGGAGTTTTACAATGTTAGAGTTAGATAGCGGCTCAAGCGCAATGGATTATCAAGATACTGAATCAACTCATAATCCTATGGTCATCAAAAGCTTAGCTTCACTGGTGTACGGCCAGGAATACACAGCGCAAGCCGATTTACGTACGGTTTATCATGGCATTAGCGGTGAGGCGGTTTATCAGGTCGGTAGTCAGGGCATCGATACCCAAGCCGTGGTGAAGTATGCCAAACAAAAAGGCGCGACTATTGCCACATGGACGTTTCATCAACGTGCCAATGCACTGAAGCAAGTGGCACAGTATTTGATGGAGCGCAAAGAAGACTTTTATGAGCTTGCCAAGGCGACCGGCTGTACCCGTAAAGATGCCTGGATTGATATTGAAGGCGGGATTGGAACCTTATATGCCTATTCAAGTTTAGTGCGCCGCGAACTGAGTGATGAAACCGCATGGGTTGAAGATGCATGGATTCCGCTATCCAAGCAAGGCAACTTTGGCGCCAAACATATACTGAGTCCTAAAGCCGGTGTCGCAGTGCATATCAATGCCTTTAACTTTCCAATCTGGGGCATGCTGGAAAAAATAGCGCCCACGTTACTGGCGGGCGTACCTTGTATTGTCAAACCGGCAACAGAAGGTGCCGAGCTGACCCACGCCGTGGTCAAAGCTATTCATGAAAGCGGCTTTTTACCAGAAGGTTCACTTCAGCTGATTTGCGGTCAGATTTATGATTTATTTGATCATTTAAATCCTCAAGATACGGTCACCTTTACCGGTTCAGCATCAACAGGACAAAAACTCCGTTCTCATCCGCACCTCAATGCCTACTCTATTCCATTCACCATGGAGGCAGATTCAGTCAACAGCGCGATTTTGACTGAACAAGCCAATGACGAAAGCATTGATTTATTTGTCCGTGAAGTCTTCCGTGAAATGACCTCTAAAGCCGGACAAAAATGTACCGCAATTCGTCGTGCGTTCATTCCGGCTGAACTTTTGGACACCGTACAAAGTCGCCTGATTGAAAAATTGAAAAAAGTGGTTGTCGGTGACCCTGCTCAAGAAGGTGTCAGCATGGGCGCTTTGGCCAGCGTCAAACAGAAACATGATGTCGCGGCAAAAGTTGAACAGCTCAGCCAGGATGCAGAGATCGTATTCGGTAGCCACTTGCGTCAGGACTTTAAGATTCAAGTACAAAGCGCTGAAAAGTCTGCATGTTATCCACCCACAGTCCTGGTATGCAAAGTGCCAGCTCAGGCAGAAAATATCCATAAGATTGAAGCCTTTGGACCTGTAGTGACTTTAATGCCATATACTGACCTGGCTCAGCTTGCTGACCTGGTGGCACGTGGCGAAGGTAGCTTGGTGGCATCCATCGTACGCAATACCGATGAAAATATTGAACAACTGCTCAGCAAAATTGCACCATGGCATGGTCGTGTCCATATTCTCGATGCAGAAAGTGCCAAAGAAAGTACCGGACATGGTTCGCCATTGCCTTTACTGGTGCATGGTGGGCCAGGACGGGCCGGTGGCGGTGAAGAACTCGGTGGCTTACGTGCTGTCAAACATTATATGCAACGTACTGCGATTCAAGGTTCACCAAATGCCATGACCCAAGTCGGCCATAGCTGGACGGCCGGCGCTCAGGTCTTTGAAGACCGCGTGCATCCTTTTAAAAAATCATTTGATGAATTGCGTATAGGCGAGCGTTTACTGACTGCACGACGTAGCGTGACCGAAGCGGATCTGGTGAATTTCGGCTGCCTGAGCGGTGATCACTTCTATGCGCATATGGACAAGATTGCTGCAGCAGAATCCCTGTTTGGTGAACGTGTGGCACATGGCTATTTCGTGGTGTCCGCCGCAGCCGGTTTATTCGTTGATGCCACCCAGGGCCCAGTCATTGCCAACTATGGCATGGACAACTTGCGCTTTGTAGAACCGGTGAAAATTGGCGATACCATTCAGGTAGAACTGACCTGTAAGCAGAAAACTCCAAAAGCACTGCGCGATCCGGCACAGAAGCCACATGGTGTCGTGGTCTGGGATATTAAAGTAAAAAACCAACGCAATGAACTGGTTGCAACCTACGATATTTTAACGCTGGTTGAGCGTGGCTAAAAATTTAAACTCAAAAAAAGGAATCATTATGATTCCTTTTTTTTGCCTTTAAAAATTATTTGTATCTATTTTTAAAAACAGATTGACGTCTCTCTATTTAGGCTCTAGATTAATTAAATACGATACAATATAAAAATAACAAGCATATTAAAAGTATCAAATAAATATCTCAAACGATCAGCACAGGATGTTGCATGATGAATGATAAATCGCTGAACCTAGAAATGGTTGAAAGGACGATTCAACCAACAAATCAAAATTTTGAGCCTACACCGACAGAAACGGCTTTGCCGCTGTCTGAACAGATTGAACCGCCACCGGAAAGCAGCACCTATCAATGGTATGTGGTGGTCATTTGTATGGTGGCTTACATTCTGTCATTTGTAGACCGTCAAATTTTATCGCTCATGATTGAACCGATTAAAGCCGATTTAATGCTGAGCGATACTCAGTTTAGTCTGTTACAGGGTCTGGCCTTCTCCTTATTTTATGCCATTATGGGCTTGCCCATTGCCGCATTGGCGGATCAAAAGTCACGGATTAAAATTATTGCAACCGGGATTGCATTCTGGAGTCTCGCTACAGCGGCTTGTGGCCTCAGTAAAAACTTTATTCAAATGTTTATTGCACGTCTGAGTGTGGGTGCCGGTGAAGCTGCGCTTTCCCCTGCCTTTTATTCAATCGTTGCCGATTTATTTCCGAAAGATAAATTAGGCCGTGCACTCGGTGTATATGCGATTGGTGCCTTTATTGGTTCGGGCCTAGCTTTCCTGATTGGCGGCTATGTGATTGGCCTGCTAAAAGATGTCAGCTTCGTAGCCTTACCCCTCATTGGTGAAGTGAAAACCTGGCAACTTACCTTTATGATTGTGGGTCTTCCAGGCGTATTACTAGCCCTACTCATGGTGCTGACGGTGCGTGAACCTGCACGTAAGGGGATGAAAGTCGGTCAGGATGGCCAAGTCATTAAAGCCTCTTTCAAAAATTCGATCGGTTTTATCAAGACACATAAAAAGACCTTCTTCTGTCATTTTATTGGTTTTTCTTTTTATACCATGATGCTGTATTCCCTGCTGGGCTGGGCACCTGCCTACTACATGCGTAATTTCGGTCTGGATGCGAGTCAAACCGGTTATATCCTCGGTACGATTATTTTGGTCGCGAATACTTCAGGTGCCTTGTTCTGTGGCTGGCTGATCGACTTCTTCTCGAAACGTGGCTATAGCGATGCTGCAATTCGTACCGGTGCCATCGGCTGTGCAGCGCTGATTATTCCGAGTGTGCTATTTACTCAGGTCGATAATATGCAGCTTTCATTTGCGCTGATTTTTGTGGCGATGTTCTTCTCCACTTTCCCGATTCCTGCATCGGCAGCTGCCACGCAAATGCTGACACCGAATCAGCTACGCGCACAGGTATCTGCCAAGTTCCTACTGGTTTCAAACCTGATTGCCTTAGGCGTCGGAACCACCGCTGTGGCATTAATCACGGATAAATATTTCCAGAATACCTTAATGGTGGGTAACTCGATCTCGATCGTCAATGCGATTGCCGGATTGATTGGCTGCTTCCTGTTGTACAAGGGCTGTCAGTATTATCGTGAAAGTATGAAAGTCGAGAAACTGGCTGACTAAAATGGCTGGATATTCAAAGGTATACTTACATCTTTCTTTCATTTTATACGCTTTCTACTAGAAAGAGTACCTGTTAAGGGCCTTTTTATATCCGCCCAAAAAGTTCAATTTTCAGGTACTCATCATTCAATTCCCATCCAGCCTAGACAGGCTGCCTAAAAAAACGTATAACACCGTTTTAAATTTACAGGTGTGCACCGTTGAAACTTGTGCTTGCTCCCATGGAAGGCTTAACCGATCCGATTATGCGTGATGTGCTGACATCCGTAGGTAGCTTTGACTGGTGTGTGACCGAGTTTATCCGTGTCACCGATTCCCTTCTGCCCGATCATATTTATCATACTTACTGCCCGGAACTGTTGAATGATGGCAAGACGGCGGCAGGTACACCGGTACATGTCCAATTCTTAGGAAATAATCCGGAGATGCTAGCAGCGAATGCCGCCAAAGTGGCAGCCATGGGCGCACCGGCAATTGACATGAATTTTGGCTGTCCGGCCAAAACCGTGAACCGTCATCGTGGTGGTTCAGTCCTGCTCGATGAACCCGAAGTCGTGCATGAGCTGGTTAAAGCCGTGCGTGATGCAGTGCCTGCGCATATTCCGGTTTCCGCCAAAATGCGTCTGGGTTATATGGACCGTAATTTCATGCTGGAAAATGCCCATGCCATTGAAGATGCAGGAGCAGCATGGGTTACCGTTCATGCACGCACCAAAGCCGATGGCTATACTCCGCCCGCATTCTGGGACCAGCTACAACCGATTCGTGAGACACTTAAGATCAATGTGATCGCCAATGGTGAAATCTGGAACAATACCGATGCCAAACAGTGCCGTCTGGAATCCGGTTGCGAAGATCTGATGATTGGCCGTGGTGCAGTGACTACACCCGACCTGACCCAATGTATCCGTCAAAACTCGGATGCACCTTTGATGAACTGGAATGAACTACTGCAACTGCAAATTCGTTTTATCAACGGCCCAGCCAAAACTGAGATCGGGATGGTCGGCCGTTACAAGCAATGGCTGGGCATGATGTCGAAACATTATCCTGAAGCCAAAGCATTATGGGATGAAGTAAAACGGATTAAAGTTCTGGCCGAGATTACCGAAAAACTGAAAGCTTCAAATATTTAAAACTAAAAAGCCTTTGAATCATTCAAAGGCTTTTTTATGGGCTCGTAAAAGCTTATGACTGCTTAGGCTGTTTTGAATAGCACTTCGAAATAAATCCAATCACAAAGTATGAATAGATTAATTTCTACTAGCAGAACATCCATATTCTAATTTTTCATTTGTTTTAAATTTTTAGATATTAAAGTTCTTTCATAAATCATTTTTTATAATCACTACAAAGGAAATACCCTCTCCTTGTAGGAGAGGGCGAGGGAGAGGTTTTTACCCCCTCATCTCCTTGCTAAGCAGTGCTTCTTATCCCAGAGGGAGAAGGAACTTTTAATATTCATTTTAAAATGAATAGAACGATCATTTTTTGATTTATAAAAGAGATTTATGAATGCGTCCGCTCAATATTTAACAGGATTTCTTTTTTATCCAAACCACCGGCAAATCCTACCAGCTTGCCACTGCGACCAATCACCCGATGACAGGGTGCAATAATCGAAATCGGGTTTTTGCCATTGGCTGCACCCACGGCGCGTACAGCCTTGATATTACCCACCTGTTCAGCAATGTCGCGATAGCTTCGCGTCTGTCCGTAGGGAATATTCAGTAGCGCCTGCCAGACTTTTTTCTGAAAATCAGTACCGGCGAAGTCCAAAGGCAGGTCAAAAACATTGCGCTGACCAGCAAAATATTCCTGAAGCTGACGTCTGGTTTCAATTAAGACCGGATGCTGCGGATCTTCAACCAAGGTCGCCAGTTTCACCCGATTCGGCTGTTCACAATTCCAAAGCACAGCCACCAGCGCGGTTTTATTCGCGACCAGTCGTAACTGTCCTACGGGAGAATCCATATACAGATAACTTAAGTTCATGATGGCACCCTGTCCCAATCACTATAGTTCATTTTCTATATTAACCCAGTTCATCGAGACAGACAGAAACAAATTATGAAGAGGATACTTTCATCAAAACCAGACCGGAAATGATGAGTACGGCAGCCAGCATACGCAATGCTGTAGCAGGTTCACCCAGAACCCAAATACCGATGAGAAATGAACCCACTGCACCAATCCCGGTCCAAATCGTATAAGCTGTCCCTAGCGGCAAAGTGCGCATCGCATAAGCCAGCAAAGCAAAACTGAGTACCATGAAGACAATGGTAATAATACTTGGGGTGAGTCTTGTAAAGCCTTCAGACAGCTTCATCGAATATGCCCAAACGATTTCAAAAATACCCGCAAGAATAAGTACGATCCAGGCCATGCAGCCCTCCTCCTTTTATATAAGAATCAGGCCGTCCTGACGATTTTTCCTGTAAATTCCGATATGCAATTCACAAGGGAGGTCGTTCCTCCTAGGTATAAAAATTTGATAAAATCAGCTTGCAGCAATCTGGCTATTTTTACAAAACATGACTTATCGAGATACAACTTAACTTTGCCTTACTCAAATCCTCACGACATTCATGGCTATTCTGGTTATGGTAGATGTTGAAAATGCCAAGTCAGAAATAGTTCTAATAATCGGGCAATTCATCCACAACAATTACATGAGAATGGACTCAGAATATTAAGTTATACACATCAATTAAATTTAAACTTTGTCTGGAGTAATTACATAATGAAACACAAATATGCGAGACATTGATCATTTTTTACTTGGTTAAATTATTAACTCTTGATTAACAAATAACCACTAAACATAAGGGTTATATGTAATAAAAAAGAACCCAATTTGAGTTCTTTTTATACAAATATTGTCTAAATCACAATCAACCACGGTACAAATGATTACATTTTATGCAACATATCCATATGGTTATCAACATAGATATCTACACACTTATCCATAAAGTTATCCACATATTTATGCGCATCTGATGTTTTAGCGATTAGAGTTGAATCTGTCCTACTCTGGCTAACTCTGCACGCATTTCATCAATCACAGCTTTATAATCTGGCTTGCCAAAAATAGCTGAACCCGCTACAAACATATCGGCACCCGCTTCAGCAATTTCACGAATATTACTCGGTGTAACACCACCATCGACTTCCAGACGAATATCACGACCTGAAGCATCAATCAGTTTGCGTGCCTGACGCAATTTATCCAAAGTCATTGGAATAAATTTCTGTCCACCAAAGCCCGGGTTCACACTCATGAGCAGGATTTGATCGACTTTATCCAGCACATAATCCAGGTAATGCAGCGGTGTTGCCGGGTTAAATACCAGACCTGCTTTTGCACCACCTGATTTGATCAACTGTAAAGAACGGTCAATATGATCAGACGCTTCCGGATGGAAAGTAATGATATCAGCACCCGCTTCAAGGAAATCTCCGATCATGCGATCTACCGGCTTAACCATCAGATGCACATCAATTGGCGCCTTGATCCCATAATTTTTCAAGGCCTTACAAACACCTGCACCAAAAGTCAGGTTCGGTACATAATGGTTGTCCATGACATCAAAATGGACAACGTCTGCACCTGCTTCCAACACATTCTCGACTTCTTCACCTAAACGGGCAAAGTCAGCAGATAAAATAGAAGGGGCAATTAAATAAGGCTTGGACATGGGAGAACCTGGCTTGTTGAAATTGGATTTTTCCCATTATATCAAATCCGCTCCGGCTACTGTGATTCGATGTTGCAAGATTAAAACGCTGTGTAACGCTTTGAGGCTTATGCCGGCATCACCGCTTGGTTTAAAGTGCAGGATAATGATGAATAGTGTAGAAAACTGATGAAAAGTATTGCCCATATCCAGACGCAACAAGCAGCACGAATTGCCAAACGCCTGGCCAATCACTGGAAACATAAATTTAATATTGATGAAACCGAACAAAATTTCCTGATTCATTTTCCAGGTGCAGAAGTGAGTCTGACACCCGAGGCAGATCATCTTACCGTAACGATTCAAATCACAGATGAATCTACTGACCTGAATAAACTTGAAAATGTGGTTCTGGATCATCTGATCCGTATGGGACAGGAAAATCTGACTGCCGACTGGCAAAGATAGAAACTAAAAAGCCTTGATGATCAATGCATAGCAATGATCAGAAGCTAAATACGATGATCCGCCTGATCATTAAAGGCATGAATACGCTCAATTCTTTTATCCAGTTCGGGGTGGGATTCCAGATATTTTTTAAACTTCCCGATCAGGCGAATCCATTTCAGTTCAGTTTCTGTCAGGTGCCGGTCTTTTCCATCAATATTGAGAGTGAAATTTTTCATTTTTAAGGTTTGCGATTCCTCTGCCAGTATTCTGGCATTTTCCACCCGCTGCAAAAAGTTAGACAAGTGAATACTGGAAATCTGCTGTTGATGCAAATGCTGCATGGCATAGTCATCGGCATCCAGTTAATCGCCTGCGAATATCCGGCATCGGTCAGGACCACTACAGATGCGGTGACCACATCACTTAAATCTCCAGTTACCAAGGCAAACAGTCCCGCCACACCCAGATTAGAAATCACTTTTTGCATGCTGTGCTTCTGTACCAGATGGCCTTGTTCGTGGACCAGTACTGCGAGGACTTCCTCATCGGTGCCGCTGATTTTCACCAGTTCATCAGTCACAATAATGGTGTTATTCGGGATGGCTGCGGCATTCATGCCCATGCTTGATCCACCTTGACGGAAAATAATTTTTACAGGTTTTTCTACAGCAATCTTTTGTTCATACAAAGTTTTTAATCGCATCTGCTGTTCTTCTGGTAGTGTACTTGGTTGGGTCTGGGCAATTAACTGCTGCTCTGTTCGGTTGCCTACTTCAACCAGAGTCTGCTCCGGAAGGAGTTTTGCCAGCTGTTTGGCGCTATAAGGAATCCCCCATTTTAAAATAATAATCACTGCACTAATCACGATGATCATGGAAAAGAAAATCAGGATTGGTGAACGTTCAAACTCCCAGATCGCATGATAAATATCTTTATGTTTAATCCTGAGCCAATGCGGCGCTTTGCTTAAAAACTCAATCCGACGTTCTTCAGGCAGCTCAATAATCGGTTTACGACCACCGACACCCCCAATATAAGCCATGTCCGGATAAGAAAAATAAAAATCTGCAGCGCTAACTTGTACTGGAACATCCTCATCAAGTTTCAAGGCAATCCCTTGTTGCTGATCCGGTACAATCCAGGCACGACGGGCTTCAGCGAGAATTCCATCATAAAACTTAAATTCGACAGGTCGTTTCATCACATTTACTCCTATAGCGACGCATCGAAATCAAATACGTCCAGGATTTCATCGGCCAAAGCACTCGGGTCAGGTTGCAAGATATGCTCAAGATTGGTTTCATCTTCAGCCACATATAGTTCTAAGTGTTTTAACTGATATTCATATAAACAGATGGCAGCCCAAGGCGTCATTAAGCCCAGACTAAGAACACGTACCATCCAGTTGCTCAGCACAATCCAGCTATAACGCCAGGTGCTTACCCGTGTTTTGAAGTAACTTTGACCAAGCTCCACATGATTCCAGGTAATGAGGTATAAACGTGCAGAAATGACCGGCCAGACCAGCGCCAGGCAAAGCAGATAGCTAAGCAGTAAACCTAGGCTAAACAAATTGGTTCCAATCCGATCCACCCAGTACACCACTGCTGCAAGCCAGCCAATACCAACCAGCAGGCAAAGACTCAAGGGCAGATAAACGGCAGACATAAACTTGGACCAGTTAATATTCAGCTTGAATTGCAACTGACCAATCGATAAATGATTAAAGCAATAGCATTTGTAGAGCCAGATCATCACTGGACTAAACAGCAGCAAAGTAAAGATATTGATCAGGATGGCTAGAAATAAGACCCTATAAGCCTCGCGGTTGCTGCCATTAAAATAAAAGCGCACATTGCCATATTTGCTATTTCGGGCCTTGAATTTCAGGGTCATCCGAATAAGCCACGGTAGACATAGCGCAGCGACCATCAATAAAGAGCTGGTAGCAAGGATTGAATAGTTGGTCAGTACGACGGTAACCAGATATAGTTCCAGTGCAAACAGACGACCCAGCAGGATCCGGCTCGGCATGGCCACAAAGTCAAAGCGATGTTTTAAAAATTGGGTATTGCCGTAGAAATAACGCATACGGCGTGCTTTGGCCCAAGGGCTGTACAAGGTCAATGTCACAATGGTCAGCATCAGATTCACCATCCAGATACCAAAATATTCGGATGCACTGCCATGAAATCTGAATCCATAACGCTGATATTTCGGTCTGACCGAAGGCATGGCTTCAGTCGAAAAACTTGAAGCAGCTGGAAATAATGGCTCACTAGCACGAATACCGTCTGCTGTCTGCTGCATGACGACCCCAATTTTTTATACTTTTATACACCTGATATTAAAAGAAAAACCCCCAGAATGTAAAAACATTTTGGAGGTTTTTTAATCTTTTTAGTACTGCTAGATGTGTGCAGTCTTGCTTTAAGGATTTAGCTGCACGGCATGGAATTGCAAATGGTCATCTACGAAACTTTGAATAAAGTAATACCCATGATCATAGCCCTGATGTTCACGCAAAGTTAGCGGCTGGTTCACCGCATCACAAGCTTGCTGAAACAAGGCTGGATTAAGCTGACTATAGAACTGATCCGAAAAACCCTGATCAATCAGGATATCGCTAAATAATGCACCCTTTTCCTGAACCAAAGCGGTCGCATCATGTTTCAGCCATTCCTCTTTTTCAGTACCCAGATAATTCGAAAAGGCTTTGTCTCCCCATGGGCACTGGCTCGGTGCACAAATCGGTGCAAAGGCTGAAACAGATTTGAATTTTTCTGGATATTTGAATGCCAAGGTCAATGCGCCATGACCGCCCATAGAGTGACCAAAGATGCCGATCTTGCCAGAATGGATCACGAATTCCTCAGTCACCAGTGGATAAAGCTCATCCACAATGAAGCTTTCCATTTGGTAATGTTCAGCCCATGGCTCCTGGGTGGCATTGATATAAAAACCTGCCCCCTGACCGATATCCCAGTTATCGCCTTCTGCCACACCTTCACCACGTGGCGAAGTATCTGGTGTAATCAGGATCAAACCGAGCTGTGCCGCCAGACGCTGTGCATGCGCCTTGATGGCAAAGGTTTCTTCGGTACAGGTCAAACCTGCCAAATAGAATAATGCAGGACAGCTGTGACCTTCTAAAGCTTGAGGCGGCAGAAAAATGCCAAACTTGGTCGGTGTTTTAAGATAGCGTGAATCAAAACGATAAATCCGCTGTTCACCTTCAAAGCTTCTATTGTTCTGTATAAGTTCCATGGCTATTCCTTATTATTGCAACCGGTCTGTGGATGACATTGATCTAGGGAGATGGTGTCGCCGTACTGGTCTGTGGAAATAAACGTTGCTCCAGTTGTGGCAACATCAATTCCATATTCTTGCCAATCACCCATTGCGGTTCTGATGGCTCAAAACCTTGAGCTGATTCCCATTTTGCTACGGTATCTGTGGCCTGTGCGAAAGCACTTTGCAAGCTGCTATTTTCACGCATGGCTTCATCAAAGAACGCACGGCCAAAATAGGTATAATCCGCTTCATTCGAACAGCCAAAAGACTGACGGTCGGCTGCCGAAGCCGTAATCACCAAGGTATTGTCATTCTGCAAAGCAGAAGCAAAACTGCCTGAAAAACATGCCGAGATCACAATCACGCGCCAACGTATGCCTGATGCATCCAGTGTCTCACGCAACCATTTTGGATCAACCTGCGCCAGATCCAGCGGTGCATTTTCCATTTCAAACACATTCGGCAAACCGTGAGAGGTCATGTATAAAAACAGCACATCACTTTCCCGGTTCATCTGCTGCCCCATACGGCGTAATGCCAGCTCCATACTGGTTTTGGAAGCAATCGGCATGGTGGTACGTGTCGCTGGGTGATTGACCAAGGCAATCGATCGGCCAAAAGTACCAAAACGGGTATCAAACTGTTCTTTAATCCGCTCAACTTCAGAATGGAATACATCCTGATAGCTCGCTCCGGCCACCCCCATGAAATACCAGTGCGACTGTGCGAATTCACCATATTCGATATTTTCCAGCGCTTTGTTCAGCAGAGTTGGCTGGGCATAGAAAGCATCTTCGGCAAAACTCGGTGGAATTTCTTCGACTTTCCAGATCGGCTGATCTTTGACTGAAATCTGCCAGACTACCAAGGTAAACAAGGTTGCCAGCATAATCAGCGCACGTTCCCACCACGGCCATTTTAATTCACGTGAAATCACCCAGACCACTGCCAGACTTTGCCAGACAAATAGCATGACAAAGAGCGTTGGAATATAGTCGTAGAGGATATACGGCAGATAATCCAGATCACCCAGATACTGGATCAGGCACTGGAACAGCATGATATGGGTATCTAACACCAGCCATAACAAGGCTGGCACTAGCATCAAGCGTGGATTATTGACCCGCTGTGACAGAAAAATACCGACAATCAGGGCAATGAAAGGCCAAAGTGCATAACTGATCAGACCTTGAGAGTTAAAATCTCCCATACGGCCTGAACTGAGCCAGCTAAACAAACTGTTGGCGCAGCCACCCAAAATCCCCCAGAACACCAGTTGCATGATGGATGGACGGACCAGTTGTAAAGAACGCCTCGACCCCAGAAATAACCACATCCCGGCAATTTGGTTGCTCTTAAAATCGTGCCAAAAATTAATGGAGGGTTTAAAGTCGATCATAGGATTTCAAGGAGATGAGTGGCTCGCTAATGTGCTGAATAAGTTTATGCTTGATAAGCATTTAATCAATGCTAATTTTAAATATATAACAAATCTTTGCTTAATAAAGAAGCCATTATCTTATTCAGCTACAAGTTCATGCTGAAAATACGCATCAAAGCGACAAGCATCGCCTTGCCATTGATGATTTGGCTCTTTTCCGGCCAGAAATACCGCGAGACGCGGACGTTTGACCACGACACGCTTGCCAATTTTCTGCGCCAGTTCCAGTAAGTTGTCGCCCAGATCCATTTCACCATCTTCAGGCAATAACATATGTAACAGCTGCATCTGTTTTTTGACCTGCGCCTGCTTTTTGGCTGCCTGCTGGTTTTGATCACGCTGTGGGAACATTGGATCAAGATAAACCACATCGACAATTTGATGCTGCTGGGCCTGTTGCTGCAGATAATCGGCTGAATCAGAAAAAACCAAATGAATCCGTGATACGACCTGACTCAGGAATGTGTCCGACTGGGCACGTGTATGGCTATCTTCAAGCAAGGTGAATAGAATCGGATGCCGTTCAACCAGGGTGACTTTCGCACCTAAATGCGCCATCAACAGACTGTCATGTCCCAGACCCGCAGTCGCATCGACCAAATTTGGTTTTTCATTTAAATTACAGGCGCGTGCAATCATTTCCGATTTCAAAGATGCGCGTTTTAACCGTCCGGTCTCCGCCTGCCAGTCCGGTTGCATCTTCATGCCGTTGGCACATAACCAGAGTCCGTCAGCATCGACACAGAGGGCCAGTTCAGGATTTAAACGGAAAAAACGTGCATTGAGTTTTTCAACAGTTTCAATCTCAACCTGCACCCCACGAGAAGAAAGCACAGCCTCGAAGTGCTGTGCTTTCTCTTGATCGTCAGATTCGGCATATAAGCGAATCGCGCTTACCATAATTTCCAACCTGTATAGGCAAATAATAAAATCAGCAGACCCGAAGCAATACGATACCAGGCAAAGATCATAAAATCGCGTTTGGCCACATAAGCGACAAGCGCACGGATTAATATCAATGCCGAGATAAAGGAAACCAGAAGCCCAACCCCGATCACGGTCCAGTCTTCAGTGGTATTTAAGACATCATAGCTTTGATAAAGGTCTAGCAGACCAGCGCCAATGATCACCGGAATACCCAGAAAAAATGAGAATTCAGTAGCGGCCTTACGTGACACCCCCAGGAACATCGCACCGATAATGGTTGCACCTGAACGGGAAGTTCCCGGTATCAAGGATAAAACCTGAATCAGGCCAATCCAGATCGCATCTCTAATGCTGAGTTCTTCAACTTCATGGACACGGACTTGTGGTGGATTCTTTTCAATCCAGATAATGATCAAACCACCGACGATCAAACCAATGGCAATGGCAATATCATTAAACAGTAATTGTTTGACGGTTTGTCCCAAAGTCAGACCAATCAATATAATCGGAATAGAAGCCAGAATCAGGCCAATGCCTAAACGGCGACCTTGCGGTTCACCGCTGACAATCCCGGTCGCTGCACCCCAAAGACGTGCCCAATATTCATAAATAACGGCAGCAATTGCCCCCATCTGGATCGCGATGACAAATACATCACTCTTTTCCTTGGTCCAGAAATTCATTAATTCTGATGCCAAAATCAAATGGCCGGTACTGGAAATAGGCAAAAACTCGGTAATGCCTTCGATAATACCCATGATGGCCGCTTTGAGTAGCAGTAAAAGATCCATGCTTTATCCTAATTAATTATGCTTTGCCTTGTTCTGGAATTTTTTTCCACGCGTTATCGCGTAAATATACGGGTAATGCCAATTCTGCACTGACCCAGTTTTCTGCTTGCGCCGCTGCACGTGCAATGCTAGCAATATCCTGTGCGGTCGCATGCACATCTTTATAAATTGAAGTTTCGCTTTGTACCAGTTCAGCACCTGAGCCAACCGGGGTAAAGCGCACAGCTTGGCTGCCTTCTGCATAACTTAATAGTTGCTCATCATCGACCGGTTGCATAATCCCCTTCGCATCCAGTTGATAGCTCGCGATATAGACTTCGCTCATGCGGGCATCCAATACCGCAGACACTTCCTTGAGGCCGTGTAAACGATAGGCTGCTTGTGCCAAAGCCTGCAAAGTTGACACCGGAATTACCGGCACATCATTTGACCAAGCCAAGGCCTGAGTCACGGCAGCATTAATACGCACACCGCTAAAAGAACCCGGACCACGACTAAAGGCAATCGCGGTCAAATCAGCAATGGCCAGCCCAAGATCTTGCAGACCTTGTTCAATCATCGGGAGAATCGTTTGCGTTTGTGCCTTGGCGCGCGCATCAAGCTGAAAAAATAGTTCTTGAGTATCATCGATTACAGAAACGGAACACTGCTCATTGGCAGTCTCCAATGCCAGCACTTTCATGCACAACCTTAATTCAGAGAATATAAAAAACGCGGATATGATACTCCACTCATATCCGCTACGCGAGATTTTCCCGAAACAGATACAAAAATGCCTAGAAAATCTAGGCTTATGATTCAATCATTAAAAAAGTGCCTTAGAGTTGCACTTCTTCCAAATCCTGAAATTTCTGAAAATGCTCGGCATAATGCATGGCGCTCATTGTTAATTTTTGAATACTGTCATCATCCAGCATTTTTACCACTTTACCGGGTGAGCCCATCACCACGGAATTATCGGGTATCACCTTACCTTCCGGAATCAAGGCATTGGCACCAATAATACAATTCTTGCCAATCACGGCATGGTTCAGAATGACGGCCTGAATTCCGATCAGGCTGTTATCTCCAATGGTACAGCCATGCAACATAGCCTGATGCCCAATTGTCACATAATTGCCAATATTCATCTCGATGCCGGCATCCGTATGCAGCACGGCATTTTCCTGCACATTACTAAAGTCACCCAATTTAATTTTACTGTTATCTGCACGTACTACAGCCCCAAACCAGACACTGACTTGTCGTCCAAGCTCAACTTGTCCAATCACTGTTGCCGTTGGTGCCACCCAGCCATCCCAGGGCTGATGTGTAGCGGTAGGTAAGTGTCCCTGAAATTTGTACAACATTGATAAAATCCTGTTCAATGGTTAAAAAAATTTGGAGCGTTTAAACGTTGGAGAATTAAGCAAGAATGGCCAGTCTTTTTTATAATCCAGCCCATATTGAAATAAAGAAATCAGCATACGTGCGGTCAAGCCCCAGACCACTTCATTTTCTACCCGCATACTCGGAAAATATAAAGATTGCTGGGCAAAGCGAACTTCATAAGGCGTAGGTGTCACTTCAAGCAAATGCTGCAATGAGGCAAAGAAAATCCGGTCGATTTCCGTCGGTTGTGGAATCAGCTTCACTTGCGGAGGAATCAGTCCCACAATCGGTTTGACCAGCATGCCATTGCGGGCTTTTTGCATGGGTAAATCACCCATTAAATGCACATCAAAGGGGTTCAATGCCGTTTCCTCATAGGCTTCCCTTAAAGCCACCACAATATTACTGGTATCTTGCGGATCGCGCTTGCCACCCGGAAATGAGACTTCTCCGGCATGATTATTCAAATAAGCTGAACGGCGCGTCAGCAATACTTTCGGATCAGCTTCATCTGTAATTGCAATCAACACGGCAGCATGCGCAGATCGGATACGCTTGGAAAAACGTAAGCGTTGCTGCAACCTTTGTGTCAATTCACATGCATCCATTCTTTCAACCCTGACGATGATCATAATTTCATCATAGCTGATTTTAGTCGGGGCGGGAGAGAAATGATGCCAAATTTTGCTTTTTCAGTTATCCTGAGCATACTTTTATCATTGATGATGAATATGAACTTCTGTGTGAATTGTGGTCATAAAACCACTGCTAAAATTCCTTTGGGCGATCAGCAAATTCGCAGCGTATGTGATTCATGCGGCTCTATTCATTACATTAATCCGAAAGTAATTTGTGGCGCTTTAGTCTTATTCGAAAACAAAGTACTGTTGTGCCGTCGTGCCATTGAACCACGCTATGGCTTATGGACTTTACCTGCCGGCTATATGGAACTGTTTGAAACCATGGAGCAAGGGGCTGCCCGGGAAACCCGCGAAGAAGCCGAAGCTGAAGTAGACATTGAACAGCTTTACTGTATGTATAATATTCCGCGTATTGGTCAGATTTATGTGCTATTTAAAGCCAATCTGATTGATGGAAAATTTGGTGCGGGTGAAGAGACCATCGAAACACGTTTATTTGATGAAGCAGATATTCCCTGGACTGAACTTGCCTTCCCGAGTGTAGAACATACCCTCAGACATTATTTTGAAGACCGTAAAAATAATATTTTTCCAATGCATCTGGAAACCTTAGGCACGCGTCTAGACCACACGGGTTAAACCTAACATGCATAAAAAAAATCCCATACTAAGATGGGATTTTTTATTTTTAAGGAATATTATTTGGCTTTGACTTGGTAGCAATCCGCAAGTTTAAACTCAACCGAACCACCGTTTAATTTTGCCAGGCTAATATCTGCCGGTGTTTCACCCTCATTGTTATTATTATAAACTTTTTGAAAACTCGCATAGGTATTGGCCCATTGTACTCCATCACCTGCCGAATTCAGGAAAGTTACACGCCCATTCTGGCCGACATTAGTATCCAACACATTAGATAAATTGAGCAGCGCACCACCGATCACAATCGAATCCCTAGAATCCGGTGAAGACTGGATGCGTGAATCTACCCCTACCAATGCACCATTGATATTACCAAACTTTTCATTGGCCAAAATCAGGCGCATGGAAACCGCTTTATCAGCGACAAATGCACGTCCCAAAGTCCCGAGGCGGTATTGTTGTATGTCTTGATGATCTAAGAGCGTATCTGCCAACACATCGCCTTGACAGCCATTCACCGGATCAGTCGCGAAATTATTAGAGGATTGCATATTGGTGCGTACATCACCATTACTGTCAATTACAATTCCTAAAGTAATTGGGCTGACAGTGGTATCTGTAAATTTAAATTCCAGATTGGCATACATTGGGAAAATGTATTTCTCCCCATCTGCGACGTTCTGCGCTGTTTTAAAGACCTGACGATCCAGATAACTAATCGGGAAAATCTTGTAGAGATCAATGCTTCCCGTATAGTTTTCACCATCGGCCTGCAAACGCCACAATCCCAAGTTAGCTTGATCGGAAGTATCCAGCGATTTTTTATCAGTCACCACCTTATAGAAAGCTTCTTTACCCGCAATCACATAATCATTCAATAATCTGCCTTGATATAACTCAAGCTGAGTCGCATTATTTGCGACATTCAGGCGATAAGGCGTGTTAATGGTTTTACTGGTTGGATGAATCCATGAACTTTGTGGATCAGCGGTCATTTGTACCGGTTTCACCTTACGGATGAGTTCAGCATTAACTCCCCCTAAGGAGGATAAATTTTCTTTCGCCACTTTTGACTGAGTATCACGCCATTGCAGGCCACTGCCAAAGGTGTAGCCCTGGCGATCGGTAATCAGCATAAAATGGCCAAATAAATATTTAGTATTCTTATTCTTAATATCACAAGGGCTTTGATTACAACCCACCAGTCCATCTGAACCCGTCAGGTTACTTCCAATCACGCCGGATGTTGAAAATAATGAAAATTCTGGCTGATACACAGCTGCGTTGGCAATCGTCACCAGTTTTTTGACTGTAGCAAAAGCGACCTCATCAGAAATTTGACTAATATCAATAAAATCTTTAATTTTGGTCGCCAAATCGGCATCAGTCAGGCTGATATTTCCGCTGATTTTAGCCAGGTTTTTGCGCATGTCTTCAGTAATATATAAAGGTTGCACATCAGATGGATTAACAATACTTCCCTTTTGTAGTGCCAAAGCTTGCAGAATTTTAACCAGACGCATGGCCACCTGAACGGTAGGATCAGTAGGCACCAAATCACCTACCCGGCGTCCGCTAATCCCACTCGCAATATCAATCACACTTAAACGTGGCAGCTGGGTCTGGGCACTAAAACTGGCATAATCACTGAGTTTTATTTGACCTAAATTAATCTTATTCGAACCAAAACTTTGAATAGAAAACTCAATATTATCGGTCTTTTGGCAGGTTCCAGAAGCTACCCCATTTTTACTGTCAAATAAGGTAATAAACGTATTTTCTGTATCGCCACTACAGTTGAAATTTAAACCATCAAGCGGATATTCCAGCCCCCATTCCACACAGTTAGTTTCACCGGGGGTACAAGCACCATTTTCCGTAGCTTCATCACCTGGTTCTTTTATAACATTGGCACTTTCCCCACCACATCCGCTCAGTGCCATTAAAAGTGTACTTATAGCAAATGGAAATAATATTTTATTTTTCATATTCTTATACTCGAATAGTCCTTATCGAATGGCGACTAATTTTAGTTGTCCATGATTTGTCAGCATCTTGTCTTCAACATCTATCGCGGAGGCCAAAGGCGTCAATAATACATATTCAGTTTGTGCAGGAATCTGGAGAACCCCTTCGATACGCTCATGTTGAATAATATTCGCCTGTCCTTCCTGATTTTTAAAACCGCCCGCTCCTTCAAGCACACAGCCACGACTGTCTAAAAATACAACAAAAGGCCAATAATACGTTGGATTTTTCTGGCTAGAGGCATAAGAGTTGATCTGAATATTCTGGATATCGGATTGAAGCTTGACCACTTCAAAATCAAATTCGTCTGCTTTAAGAGGCGCACGAGGCCATAGGTTAACTGCTTTTTTAAGGCTGATTTCTTTCGCTTTTTTAATTTTCTTATCAGTAAAACACTGCATGCCCAAGCTATCGATAGTCTCCGACTGTGAAATACGATAATAACTTTGAGCCAGTACCACAGGACCGGAATCTACTTCTGGAGTTTGAAACAAGGATTTTAATACGGATTGTCCCACCCCTTTTTCACGTTCAATTGTCTGGATCCGGGTAGTTCCGATATTTTTATCTACTACTCCTTCGGGCATGCTATAGAAACGTTTTTTGCCTTCCAAATTAAATTCTTTATTTTCCAGATACTCACTATCTACATATTCAATGCCTTCAACCTGGCTAAATCCCGTTTTTTGTATGGTAGCAACAGAAGATCCAGTTTCAGCATCAGAAATTTGAGGAGCTTTAGATTCAGGTATTAATTGTGGTGTAGACTCAATCTGTGCTTGTGCAATATGCGGTTGTACTGGTTGTACTGGTTGTACTGGTTGTACTGGTTGTACTGGTTGTACTGGTTGTACTGGTTGTACTGGTTGTACTGGTTGTACTGGTTGTACAACCATATTATGGCCATGCTTAGGTTTAACTTGTCCATTTTCTACGACGGGCACTTTTTCTAAGTCTTGCTTTACAGGTGTGGAATGAACTGCTGCAATTCCTGCTGTTTTCGACAATCGAGATTTGTCCTCAGTTTTTTTCTCTGCATTATTACGGGGTACGACTAATGGTCGTCCATCCGGACCAATAATCGTAATAAATTCTTTAGCGCTTGTATAAAAAGACACGGATACCAGACTTAATGCCAGTACCGCTGTCAATCCAACGTTCCCTGTCTTGATCATTTTTCCCTTACCAACGAGTGCGATAATTCAAACCTAAAATTGTAATTTTGGTATCTGTTTTTACGTTTAAACCTGCATATGGGTTCAATAACAGATTATTTACTCCGGTCTGGTTGGCTAAACTACTGGTATTGGCTGGAATTTGATCTTTGCTGCGCAAGAAACCAATCGAGAGATCCAGATCAGTGTCTGCATCGAAACGGTAACCTACACCTAAACCAAAGAGCTGTGCACCATTGATCGGCACCATGGTATTACGCTTATTTTTTGGAATAGCACTGGTACGCGGTTCATAACCTGCCCGAAGCTTCAAGCGGTCTGTAGCGGCATATTCAATACCAATACCAAAGTTCCACGGCGATTCAAATCCCATAGGTAAAGCCAGTGAAGAATCAGTGACATTAGCAGACAAAATTTTGGCAATTTTTAGGGCTGAAATGGTACGGTCAAATTCGAATTTAAATTCGTCCCAGACCTTGTAATCTGTCCAGCCAATATCAAAATTGACTTGCAAATCTGGCATCACTTTATATTTGATACCTGCCTGAAAATGCGCCGGATATTCAAAATCCATCGACACCAGACCTGATTCACTTGATGGTATATAATTTGGAAAGCCAAGAATAGCCGCCAGAATCTGACCGGTTGGCGAGGTCATCAAACCTTTGATCATTTCCTGAGGGGCTTTGGCATTATCAATATGATATTTACCTTTTAAGCGCATTTTCGCAGAACTTTGGTAGACCATACCAAAACTAAAATCTTCGCGCGGTTCCCACAATATTCCCAGGTTATAACTTGGGCTTAAGTTTTGCTCAAGCTCCAGTTGCATTTGACCAAACTTGCCAAATGGATTCATCCCCTCATCCGCATTACAGATCCCGAGCAAAAGAATATCTGTAATAATGTCGGAATTTTCTTTAAACGGCGTACACACAACTTCGTCGATCATACGCAACATTCCGATCAACTCATTCGGGAAACGCAAGTCCGTTTTCATCCCAATGGCTTGATAAGACATCCCGATAGAAGCACCAATCGACAGCTGGTCATTAACCTCATAACCGATGGATGGTGACAGATAGGTAATCCGCTCTAAAGCAACCTGCTGCCCCATAAAGTTTGCCGGGTTACCATCTTCATGACCAAAACCTGCCATGAGAGGAGCATAAACAGCAGTCGCATACGTGGCTTTAGATCCAGGTGGGTTGTATGCAATCCCCATGGTCGGTGCAGTCAAAGGAAGGCCTTCCCCTAAATCCACCATTTTTTTCAAAAAAGGGACATAAAGGCTGACATATTCCACATCACCTTTGACCGACCCTTTAAAATCGGTACACAAATCAGATGAAACTTCAGGACCGTCATTACAGACAATAGGATCATCAGAATAGCCAAATACGTTATATCCGGCGGGTACTGAAAACTCACGCTGGATATCAAAATTAGCCACAATGATTTGCTGTTCGGTTTGCAGCCCATTAATTTTAGTCAGTGCAGCCGGGTTAAAGTGGACCGCATTGACCCCTGGAGGATCTGCAGTGACAGCATTCCCCATGGATAGTGCACGTAAATCAACTGAAAGGTTGGTTCCCAATTGTGCAAAGGTATAACTTGAACAGCCCGCAAGAATAATTCCTATTAATAACGGGCTAAGTCGAATGTTTTTCATACGACACCCCCTATTAACTAATTTTTTTACCAAAACCTAAAATATCAAGTGGGAATGACAGTCCCAACGAAACATCCGGTGCATCTTCGGTCAGCCCTAGGCCAACGGTACCATTAACAATGGTTTCTGGAGAGACTCGCACACCTAAGGAAATTGCAAAGGTAGAACTGGTCTGATCCGCAGCAGAATAACTTTCACCCGTGTTATAGCTAAATTCCGCACCGGTATTAAAGCTTTGCTGATAGGACATGGTCATCGAAACGTCATAGTTAAATGAATATGCGAAACCAAAGGCAAAGCCTCCACTAACACCAGGTTCAAACTCCTCAATAATTCGGCTACCTCGACGCTGATTTAGGCCTGATTCTTTAAAACCATAGTTCGCAGAAACTGATGCAAACAGCACGACTGGATCAATGTATTTACGCGTACTAGCACCTACTCCAGCAGAGTAATAACCCTTTCCTGCTGCTAGATCTGTCGCGGCATTAATTTCATAAGGACTATCACCCGTTTTAGTCGACAAATTTGCAAATAAAATCAGAGGCAGACGACCCGCTTTTAGTGGAAAGGGTTCCCAGCGAGCACCCAAACTAATATCGCCCAAACCTGCAGTAGACGTATCTTTTAACAAGTCAGTTTTGGCCACTAAAGGTAAGGATGCAGTCAAGGTCAGGTTATCTTTCACACCATATTGGAAAGTGAAAGTATTGGTCATACTATGTGTTGCATTTTCTTGAACACGTAGTTGATACAATTGGCCCTGAGCCATTTCTATATCAAGTTGAGTGTCTCGATAATAGGTATAATCAATATCGTAATATGATGAAATTTCGCCTTGTTTTATCAGAGAGTATTGGCGTTCATTTGACGTAAATACTTCTTCCAGATTAGCTGCCTGAGTAGCATCTCCTTCTTGTTGCTGTAAAGCTTGAGATGCATCTACGACTTGGCCAGCCTGAGTCTCTACAGGTGATGCTGTTTCAACGACCGCCTCTTCAACTGCTTCATATTCACCTAGTTCTGACTCTTCTGCAGCCTGCGTTTCGACCTGCCCGGTTTGAGCCGGTACAGATGCAGCAGTTTCAACGACAACTTCCTCATCAACCGTTTCGTATTCACCTAGTGCTGGTTCTTCTGCAGCAAATGCAACGCCCATTACCATTTGAATGCTCAGTGCCAAGAACGTCTTGTTCATCCATTTACTGTTCATATCCATTTCACCATTTTAATTTTTATTACTGTTTTTCATTTTATTTATTCTTGTAATACAGTCTCAGGAAGTTATGTTGATATTCCCCAAATTTTTCTGACTCTGTATTACGATTACGGTCCATACGGATCGTAGAAGCTTTATCAGCAATTTTGTCCATATAAAATTGTGGATACTGCATGTCAACCAAGGCATAGCGATTGATCGTAGCATCTTCTACATGGCGCATATCTGATTCTTTTAATGCTAGAAAATTTTTGCGATATTGTTCAGGTACATTAATCAGGAACAAAGTGTTATTTTCCCAAATATCCTGAAAACGCCGTTCCTCAAAACTGATATTACCAAGTGCCGGATCTGCGACATAAACCCGGCCATTTTTATAACCTTTATAAACTACAAAATGCTTAAATCCTGCATAGGAAATCGGAACAATGGCGGGCTGATCTTGATTAACTAAATCTTTGAACTCCCCTCGATAGCCTCCACTTTCCAACCCTAAGGCTGATACAAAGCGCTTCATATCAAGCAGAGAAAAACTACGGCGTTCAACAATTTTATCCGTTTCACCGAATTTCATCAGCCCACTCATGACTTGCTGCTCATCCAGCTGCGTACCGACATAACCATTGAGCAGGGTCGTAAGCGCTGCCGAACCACAACTGTAATCATAAGCCTGACGTACAATGCCCTGAAACTGATCCAGAAGTGCAGGTTTTACTTCCACAGCTTCACGGTGCATACGCACAAAAGAGTCATTTCTTGAATCAAGAACTTCAGTATAGTGAACAGCACCATTCGGCTGTTTTTTGATATCCAGAGCTTCTTTGGCAGCGTAATACATCAATGCCGAGCCCAACGCGATCTCTAACATAATTATTAACTTTTCTTATAATGGGCATAATGTGCCTATTTTTCTTTTTATAGAGCATTCACTCTACTTCCCTGTAACTAGAAAGATACCTGCTTTTTCAAAAAAATACAGTATTTTTTTTATTTTTTGGATAAATGATTTAGTCATAAAAAAGCGCGTGTAAACACGCGCTTTTTTTTTAAATAAAGATTAGTGACCTGAAATAGTAATAACTGCGCCTGGATGGTATGTACCTTGCGCTGGACTGTAATAAGTCTGCATTCCTTGAACTTCCATATCACCAATTGATGCTGCGTTACGGCTACCTAAATGAATACCTTTCACATAGTTATCATGCGCACCACTTGTACTGACAATACGAATAAAACCTTTATTTGCAGCTGACTCACCAAATACACTAATATTTTGATTTAAAGTTAAATTTTTAGAATTAGCATCTGTAAGCTTGATACTCTCGATAAAGATTTCACCGGGACCATCCGTTGTTACACCTGCAGCAATTGTTGCACCATCTGTTGAATTATCAAGAATACCCAAATCGTTGATTGTCAAACCACCAATCATTGTCGCATTCAACTTGATCATCGCGCCTTGAGGTGCTGCACCCAATTGAATGTTTGCAGACATAGGACCTGTTTTAAGAGATAAGCCAGACAAAATGTCATTAACCTTGCCTTGACCACCACGACGAATAGTATTTGCATTAGCAGCTGGTTCAGCACCACTTGCTACAACACCAATTTTACCAATACTGATGTCTAGGCCTGAAACTTCAGCTGCAATGTTAATGAACGGATCACCACCATTTGCATCAGAATCAATTTTTAAATCCATAAGGTTGCGCGAAGCTAGTAAGTAAGCCCCATTGTCATCATAGTTTGCACCAACAACAACACCATGGTTTTCATTCTTATGACCTGCTTCACCATTACCATAGATTACGATTGCAGCAGCCCCACCTGTACCACCTAAGCTAACATCTTTTGCAACAGGGTCATATGAAGCGGTTCGTGTATCGAGCTGTACTACAGTCCCACCTTGATTCGTTGCCAATGTACCAGTTTTATATACAACACCACTTGCATCTGATAATAAACCAGTTGACTTCATTGTAGAACTAGAAGATAAACCATCATTGTCATGAATAAATAGTTTTTCAATTTCAATTTTTGAAATACCGATACCAATACTAATACCGTCTTGACCCGTTGTTTCGCTTAGAGATGCATCATCCATTGCTTGCATCGCCATCGCATTGGCACTAAATGCAACTGAAGTCGCTAAAACTAATTTTGTAAATTTTTTCATTGTTTACTCTCCCAAGAGTACTATTTTTTTTGGTTGTGAATTACTCAGTGTTTAGGCTGTATTTTTTATTTTCTGACAGCTTAAGCATCTTTCCTTGAGTAATTTGCTAGCCCACTTAAATTAGCCTTGAGTCAGTTTTTGATCAACTGTTGTTGGTCGCAATCTGTCGCTTACCGATAAACGGTATTTTATGATTTAAAAATATTTTCCTGACTTCTTGATATAAAATAGTGAGTCATATTGAACTCTCCATAACTGAATGACCGAAGCTCTCTATCATCGTCCCTTAAAGTTTGAATCACGTCTGGTTACAGATCTATTATCCGCATTGAAGACATTAGATCATCTGGTGTATTTAAATAATAATGGTCGGCCTTTTATTGCCTGCTGCGCTCAAGAATATTTTGTTGAGCAGACATCACGAATTCAGTCTTTTAAAAGAACAGGGATTGAACAATATCAGCCCAGCCCATCTGAATTTAATTTAGCGTTTAATGCATTAAAAAATCCTCAAAATAATGAATTTCATGGAGGTTATGTTGGTTTTATCGGCTACGATTATGCGGCTCAACAATATATTCAGTATCCAGATCGTCCTCAACCTGGTTTATTTATTGGTCAATTTTCTTCCTACATTAAACCAACCCCTGATGGCTGGATGTTCTATAGTGATGACCCCCAGGCAGAACAGATCTTCAATTATATTCAGAACTTACTTAATCAAGATAAAATTCACTCGACATTTCATTTAAAAAATCCTTGTACCTCACGCTGGACTAAATCTGTCTATACTCAGGCTTTTCAGAAAATTCAGGACTATATTGTTGCAGGTGACTGCTATCAGATTAATCTAACCCAAGAGTTTAAAGGTCGTGCCCAAGGCTCCCTCTTAGCGACTGCCCAAGCATTCTGGACATTAACCGAAGCGCCCTATGCGGGTTATTTGCGTATTGGTGATTTTGAATTACTCAGCTGCTCACCTGAGTTATTTATTGACTTCGAAAAAAATCGGAAAATTATCACCAAACCAATTAAAGGCACCATGCCACGCTATAGCGATCCAGTGCTGGATGAACAATCTAAAAAAACCTTAAAAGTATCGGAAAAAGATCAGGCAGAAAATGTCATGATTGTGGATTTATTACGTAATGATTTAAGTGTTTATGCGGAAACAGGCTCAGTTAAAACACCCAAATTATTTAATATCGAAAGTTTTAATCAAGTGCATCATATGGTGAGCGAAGTAGAAGCGACCTTAAAAGCAGATGTGAATCCTTTCGAAGTGTTAATGTCAGCCCTACCAGGTGGCTCAATTACGGGCGCACCTAAAATTCGTGCCATGCAGATTATTACTGAATTGGAAGGTGCTGCACGTGGTGCTTATTGTGGATCAATGGGTTATTTTAATTTTGATGGTACCGGTTCCTGGAACATTCTGATTCGTTCCATCCAAAAATATCAAGAAGATGTTTCTTTATGGGCGGGTGGTGGTATTACCATTTCTTCTGATTGTGATGCTGAATACCAAGAATGTTTTGATAAGGTTTCAGCAATGCTGGATCTGTTAAATACGTGGTATCAGCCTGAGTAAATAAAAAAGCGAATCATTTGATTCGCTTTTTTCTACAAATCCACCCTAACCCTCCTTTAGTAAAGGAGGGAACTCCTCCCTTTGAAAAGAGAAGCTAGGAGGGATTTTAATCACACCAAAATCTCATTTTTTAGCGTATCGACTAAACGCTGATTTTGCTCATCTGTACCAATGGTAATTCTTAAGAACTGGTTAATACGTGGCTTGTTAAAATAACGCACGATAATGCCACGTTCACGCAACTCACTTGCAAGTTCGCCCGCATCCTTAGATGGCAATGAGGCAAAAATAAAGTTGGCACTCGATGGTAAAACTTTAAAACCAAGCTCATTTAATTGGGACACCAACTTTTCACGACTCTTAATCACTTTTGCATTTTGTGCTTCAAAGTAGGCTTGATCTTCAAATGAAGCGACCGCTGCAGCAATCGCAAAACGGTCCATCGGATAGGAGTTAAAGCTATTTTTGACTGCTTCAAGTGCTGCAATCAAATGTGGCTGGGCAATCGCGAAACCAACACGTAACCCTGCAAGAGAACGTGACTTCGAAGTAGTTTGACATACGACTAAATTTTCATATTTTTCAACCAGCTTGACTGCTGATTCGGCACCAAAATCCACATAGGCTTCATCAATCACCACCACTGAATCCGGATTGGCTTGCAGAATTTCCTCAATGGCTACCAAGCCTAGATCAATACTAGTCGGTGCATTAGGGTTAGTGATAATAATGCCACCATTAGCTTGTTTATAGTCATTTACAACAATTTCAAAGTCATCATTCAGTGGCAAGATTTTGGTTTTGACGCCGAAAAACTGACTATAAACCGGATAGAAACTATAGGTAATATCTGGATAAAGTACAGGCCGTTCTTGAACAAAAAATGCTTTAAAGATATGTGCCAAAACCTCATCTGAGCCATTGCCGACAAAGACGGTTTCAACAGGTACATTTTGCTGTTTAGCGATCGCCTGTTTCAGTTCAGACGCATCCGGATCTGGATATAAACGCAAAACGTCTGCTGAATTTGCCAATACCTGTTGTACTGCCGCAACCACTTTGGGTGATGGCGGATACGGATTTTCATTGGTATTAAGTTTTAAAATATTCTGGATTTTTGGTTGTTCGCCTGGGATATACGGTTCTAATTCACGTACTTCAGGACTCCAAAAACGCATTTGTTCTGTTGTGATATTCATTTTGTATTCTCTTTAAACCCTCTCCTAACCTCTCCCTGAGCCATATATGGCGCAAGAGAGGAATTTTCATTACTAAAGACACAAGATTTTTGTGGTTTAAATTCTCCTCTCCTTTTAGGAGAGGGTCAGGGAGAGGTGGTAATGCTATTTATGATTGATAACGATAACGTGCTGAACGCGCATGCGCATCCAGGTTTTCTTGTTGCGCCAAGATATCCGCGGTTTTTGCTAAAGTTTTTACACCTTCTTGTGAGCACATGATCAGGCTTGAGCGCTTCTGAAAATCATAAACGCCTAAAGGTGATGAAAAACGTGCAGTACCTGAAGTTGGCAAGACGTGGTTTGGACCGGCACAGTAATCACCAATGGCTTCAGGCGTATAACGCCCCATAAAGATCGCACCTGCATGACGAATGCTATCAGACATTGCTTCTGCATCATCTAAACACAACATCAAATGCTCAGGCGCCACCTGATTAATCAAATCTGACGCTTCTTGACGGTCTTTCACCAAGACCAAAGCACCACGATTGGCAATCGAGGTACGGGCAATTTCTGCCTTCGGTAATGTTGCTAGATGCATTTCAATCGCCTGCTCAACATCATTCAGCAACTGTTCATCTGGTGTGATGAAAATGGCCTGTGCCACAGTGTCATGCTCAGCTTGCGAAAGTAAATCCATCGCCAGCCATTCAGCATTATTTTGACCTTCGGCATATACCAGAATTTCAGAAGGTCCTGCAATCATGTCGATACCGACCTGACCGAACACCGCACGTTTTGCCGCAGCCACAAAACGGTTCCCCGGACCTGTGATTTTATCGACTGATGGAATGGTTTCTGTACCATAAGCCAATGCCGCAACCGCTTGCGCACCACCAATTGTAAAGACACGCGTTACGCCTGCCAGATATGCAGCCGCCAGTACCAATGGGTTTAAATCACCATTCGGCGCAGGCACTACCATAATAATTTCAGGAACACCCGCCACATGTGCAGGCACTGCATTCATCAATACTGAAGATGGATAAGACGCCAGACCACCCGGTACATAGATCCCCACACGATCCAGTGGAGTCACTTTCTGACCGAGCGTATTGCCCAAGGCATCGACATAAGTCCAGCCATCTTGCTTTTGTGCTTGGTGGAATTCCCGAATACGATTCGCTGCAAGTTCAAGCGCTTCCCGGACTTCCGTGCTTAGACCATCAAATGCTGCTTTCAATTGTTCCTGGGTCAGTTCAAGCTCTGAAAATTGATGCGCCGGATGTCGATCGAACTGTTGAGTGAGTTTAAGAACTTGAGCATCACCATGCTGACGAACATCAGCAATAATTTGATCTACAGTTTTTAAAAGTTCAGGATCATTAACAGTTTCAAAAGCCAACAAGTCAGCAAAAGCTTGCTTGAAGTTTTGATCTTGGGTCGATAAACGTCGCATCAATTTACCCATCAGGTTTGAATTCGAAGGCTTTAGTTTACCTGTTTTCCAGACTTTTGTCGGCAGCTATAGTGCTCTAGCCCTATGAGTTTTATTGGAAATAACTTTTGGTAAAATTGATGAAAGAATTCACATCATATTTATGTTCAATCGAATAAAAAAACCGCCCTAAGAGGACGGTTTTTTTATGCAACAAATTTAGGCCTGTTTGGCCTTTTCACGTTCTTCCACGGCTTTTTCAAGCTGTGCCAGAATCGGATTTAACAACGCTTGCTTACGCTTGAAGCTAGCTTTGTTTACGATTAAACGTGAAGACACTTTGCAAATTTCTTCAAGTGGCTCTAAACCATTGGCGCGTAAGGTATTACCAGTATCGACCACATCAACAATGTAATCGCCCAGACCGACCAGTGGTGCAAGTTCCATGGAGCCATACAGCTTGATCACATCAACCTGCTCGCCAAGGCTGGCATAGTATTGACGGGTCAAATTCACGTACTTGGTCGCAATTTTTAAGCGACCTTTAGGTCGTTGCATCCCCACCTTACCGGCGGTCATCAATTTACATACCGCAATTTTCAGGTCCAATGGTTCATAGACATTTTGTGCACCATGTTCCATCAATACATCTTTACCGGCCACGCCAATATCGGCTGCACCATTTTCAACATAAGTCGGTACATCTGAAGCACGTAAAATTAGAATACGAACCTGTTTATGCGTGGTCGGGAAAATCAATTTACGAGATTTATCAGGATCTTCTAAAAGATTAATCCCTGCTGTTTCTAGCAAAGGTAAAGTCTCTTTTAAGATACGCCCCTTACTTAATGCCAAAGTTAAACCATGATCAAAATTGCCCATTACGTCAAAGTTTGGATCATCGTTTCTCATATCGCTCATTAATTTACTCGCTTAATTTGGGCACCTAAACTTTGTAACTTTGCTTCTACATCTTCATAACCGCGGTCAATATGATAAATGCGGTCAATCAGCGTTTCACCTTCAGCGGCAAGTGCTGCCAGCACCAAAGAGAACGAAGCACGTAAATCTGTTGCCATTACGGGTGCGGCAGAAAGTTTTTCTACACCCGTTACCACAGCATCATTACCTTCTACCTGAATATTGGCACCCATACGTGCCAATTCAGGAACATGCATGAAACGGTTTTCAAAAATCGTTTCAGAAATTGTCGCAAAGCCTTGAGCAATGGCATTCACAGCCATAATCTGGGCTTGCATATCGGTTGGAAATTCTGGATGTGGTAAGGTTTGGAAGCTGACAGCTTTCGGACGTTTACCCAGCATATCCAGTTCAATCCAGTCGTCACCACGGGTCACTTCTGCGCCCATTTCTTCAAACTTGTCCAGCACCGCTTCCATCAGGGACGGATCAGTATGCGTGGTTTTGATACGACCGCCAGTGATCGCTGCTGCTGCCAGATATGAACCGGTTTCAATCCGGTCAGCAACAACCGCATATTCACAGCCATGCAGACGTTCGACACCGGTCACAATTAAAGTATCGGTATCTAGACCTTCAATCTTGGCACCCATCTTGATCAGCATTTGCGCAAGATCAGTGATCTCAGGTTCACGTGCTGCATTGCGAATCGTGGTCACACCATCGGCCAACACGGCAGCCATCAGAATATTTTCTGTCCCACCCACAGTCACCATATCAAAGACAACTTCGCCACCTTTCAGGCGACCATCGACTTTGGCATGTACATAACCGGCTTCGACTTCAATCTCGGCGCCTAAAGCTTCTAAAGCTTTCAAATGCTGATCGACAGGACGGGAACCAATCGCACAACCGCCTGGTAAAGACACTTTTGCACTGCCATAGCGCGCCAATAATGGACCAAGCACCAAAATAGAAGCACGCATAGTTTTTACGAGCTCATACGGTGCGAACTGGTTATCTAATGTAGAAGTATCAGCAACAACCGTATCGCCTTCATAAGTCATGGTGATCCCAAGACCAGCAATCAGCTTCACCAACGTATTGACATCTTTTAGATTAGGAACATTTCTGAGCGTAATCGGGGTATCAGCAAGAATCATTGCTGCCAATAATGGAAGTGCTGCATTCTTTGCACCAGAAATGCGCACTTCACCTTCGAGCTTGATACCGCCCTGAATTAAAAATTTATCCATTAAATGATTAAGCTCCAAATAAGCTTGCTTTGCGCCATTCTTCTTTTGTCATCGCGCGAATCGTTACTGCGTGAACTGCACCACTGGCAATATGGGCATTGAGAGGAGCATAAACAGCTTGTTGGCGTGCAACTGGACGCTTACCTTCAAATTGATCATCCACAATACGGAGATCAAATTTTCCGCCCTGACCACTCACAGCAACATCCGCCTCTGGAAAAGCGGCTTCTAAAATTTCAGCGAGCTGTTCATTATTCATCACAAGACCTCTTATAGGACTAAGGGTGTAAAACGAGCCATTTTACTATAAATAGCAAAAATAATTCATGGATCCATACATTATATATATAAAAAAAAGAGGCTTTTAAAACCTCTTTTTCATCATTTGTCCTTTATAGAGCTAAAGGATGCTGCTGTAAATGCATTTCCCGGTATCGATCAATCTGCCGTTTCAATTTTTCGGTCAATATTTTAATTGAGGTATACATATCATCTGCGGTGGCGTGAGCAAAAAATTCAATGCCCGGTAATCGGATAATAGCCTCTGCGATATGATTACTACTGCCCTTTCTAGAGCGTTTATCAATTTGATGATCTTTCGAGAGTTTCACTTGCATACTATTCACCTGATCTAGGTGCTTCGTCATCTGTGAAAACTTGGTTTTTATACTTTCTTCAATAGCTGGCGTAATCGATAAATGATGTCCACGAATTGTTATTTGCATAGTTCTATCCCTCACCTTCGTTAGGATTAGAAGAGTCTCAATATAAAATAATTTAAATACAGTAACTTATAAATAAAATATCCGTATTTTAAGTCCTGAATCAAATCAATCTTACTGATCCTCAAAAGAAAAAAGATTCATTATGTTGTCATAATGAATCTCTAGAATAGCCAGATTTCAAATTTTAGATCAAGACTTTTCGCTCAGAAGATGAAGGAATATGTAACGATTCACGATATTTCGCCACCGTACGTCGTGCCACATCAATGCCTTCATCTTTTAACATATTGGCAATTGCATTATCAGACAGAGGCTTACGGGCATTTTCTTCGGAAATCAGTTTTTTGATTTTGGCACGAATAGCAGTAGAAGATGCTTCACCACCTGAAGTAGTCCCGACATGACTCGAGAAGAAATATTTCAACTCGAACAATCCACGTGGTGTCAGCATATATTTATTGGTGGTTACGCGAGAAACTGTAGATTCATGCAATTCGACTTCTTCTGCAATATCTCTTAAAACTAGAGGTTTCATGCCTTCCGCCCCAATTTCCAAGAACATTTTTTGATGTTCCACAATACAAGTCGCGACTTTCAATAATGTTTTATGCCGCTCATCGATACTTTTAATGAAGTTCTTCGCTTCCAGCATCTGATTACGCAGGTACTGATTATCATCGCTTTGATCTGCACGACGAATCATTTTGGCATAAAAAGAATTAACCCGTAACTTTGGCAGTACATCCGAGTTTAAATTGACTTGCCAGCAGTTATTCTTTTTCATCACCACGACATCTGGCACCTGATAATCTGATTCCTTATTTTCAAATTCCAGACCTGGATACGGTTTTAATATTTTTAGCAAATCTACGGCACAGCGCAACTGCTCTGGATTTAATCCAGTCTGTTTGATCAGCTTAGGAAGCTCATTGGTAATCAACAATTCATAATGTTGCAGAAGCTTGATCGCATCATTTCGGCAAGGCGTTGATGCAGGTAAATTATCAAGTTGAACCAATAGGCATTCTGCCAAACTTCTAGAACCCACACCCACCGGATCCAAACGCTGAATATGCTTTAATACAACGGCAACTTCATCATCTTCAATTTCTTCTTCAAAGCCCATAGAAGAGAGTAAATGTTGTACTGATGCAGTAATTTCACTCAACTCTGCATCTAAAAAACCTTTGTCGTCTAAAGAGTCGACGATGCAATAAGCGATTAATTTATCAACCTGTGAAAAATTCAAGAGATTAATTTGTTCCAGCATATATTCCTGCAGGCTCTGATGCCCTTGACGATTATCTTCACGCTCTTCGAACTCGGCCGCCCCTAGACTTGTAGGTTGATGGGTATAGACATCATCCCAATCGGTATCTACAGGTAAGTCATCAGGCAGATGATTGGCGTTAAGTTCATTGGTTAGATCGTGATTTTCATTATTTGATTCAATTGTAGATAAGCTTTCAAGGGTAATTTGTTCTTCAACTTTTTCTAACAGAGGATTGCTATCAAGTTGCAACTGAACTTCTTGCTCCAACTCCAGACTTGAAAGCTGTAATAACCGTATTGCTTGCTGTAATTGTGGAGTTAATGACAGCGAGTTTGCAATTTTTATGCCCACTGATAATCTCATTGTGACCCCCTTAATAAAAAATCTCGTTTTATAAGCAATTTTTATGCCGTTTTATTTTTTATAACACAGATTTACTAAAAAACATACAAATTGGATTTTAAATTTCTAGCCTTTCGCGACTAATAATTTTTAAATACTTAATTTTTCACATAAAAAAACACCCCCAACCGTTTGGTTGGGGGTGTTTAGGAATAATGAGCTGGCGATGACTTACTCTCACATGGGTAACCCCACACTACCATCAGCGCTAAGAGGTTTCACTTCTGAGTTCGGGAAGGGATCAG